>CAZDYM010000193.1:2708-5472 GCA_964509325.1 uncultured Phycisphaeraceae bacterium | reverse complement strand
CGGCTCGATCTTCGTGGGCGCAGACGCCTCGCCCCCATTCTCCGCGTCCCGGCGACGCGCTCCCGGACAACCGCGTGAGCACGCGGCGCACGGCGAGGCAGCCGCGGGCAAGGCGGCGCGCGCCGACGGGTCCGAGGACGACCCGCCAGAACCGCTCGGAAGCGCTGGGCAAGCGCACCCGCGGCGATAGAATGACGCGGGATTGTTCGACGCCGGCGCGTCGGCACCGCTCGCACACGTCGGAGACCCCAATGCGCATCCCCCTCTGTGTTGCCGTCTTTGTTCCATGCCTTGTGCTCACGCTCGCGCCTTTCTCGAGCGCCGGCCCGCTGACGCCCCCGCCCGGACCCGTCGCGCCCACCAAAGGGCCTGAGCCGCGCACCGCCGTCAACGCCACCAACACCCCGGGCAACGCCTTCGCATCCCACGTCCTCTCGCAGCCGGGCTCGTACTACCTCGAATCAAACATCTCCGTCCCGGCGGGCGTCACCTGGGGCGTCTCCATCACCGCCCCGGGTGTCACCCTCGATCTCAACGGCTTCACCATCGACGGCAACAACCACGGTTCCAACGGGGGAGTCATCGTCAACGCGCCGGGCGTCTTCATCCGCAACGGCACCATCCGAAACGTCATGAACGCCGGCATCTCGGGGGCGATCTTTCCCACGGGATCGCCCGGGCTCACCGTCGAGAACGTCCGGGTGCTCGGCGTCTCCGGCCCCGGCATCCCCCCGGGCGGCAGCCTTGGCTCGGGCACCGCCGGGATCTTCGCCGGCCGCGGGGCCGTCATCCGAAACTGCTACGTCACCGACGCCGCCATCGGCATCGCCGCCGGATTCAATGCCAACATCTCCGGCTGCACCGTCGAGAACACCCGCCAGTTCGGCCTCAACATCGAGGGCGGCGCGATGGTCTCCGACTGCGTCGTGGTCGGCGTCACCGGCGCCGCCGACGAGGGCCACGGGTTCGTGCTCGGCACAGGATCGTCCGTCGAGAACTGCGTCGCCCGCAGCAACACCGGCGCGGGGTTCGTCGATACCGCCGAGACCGCGTTCAGCAACTGCCGATCGTCGAACAACACAGGCGGCGGCTTCATCATCGGCAACTTCACCCGCCTGGAGGGCTGCCACGCCGCGAGCAACCCCGGACCCGCGGTGCAGGTCAACGGCGCCGACGACTGGGAGATCACCCGCTGCTCGTTCGCCAACAACGGCGGGGGCGGCGTCATCCTCAGCGGAATCACGCAGAGAGGGCGCATCCGCGACTGCACCGTCCGGGGACAGGGTGGCTCGAGCACGCAGATCGGTGTCAAGATTCCCAGCGGCTCGTTCGACATCGTCGTCGCCGATTCCGCGTTCTCCAATCTCCTCCGCGTCGTTGAACTCGACGGCTCGTATGTCCGGGTCACAGGCTGCTCGATGAACCAGGTGTTCGCCACGGTGGAGACGTCAAGCGGCGGCACGCCGGACCCCAGCAACTTCATCGGCCCGATTCTGGACGCCAGCCAAGCGAACACCGCGACCAACCCCTTCGCCAACACCGTGCAGTGAAACCGCCGGTCGAGCGTCGGAGCGACCACGAAAAAGGGGCCGCGCCAACCGGCGCGGCCCCTTGCCTTTCCTGATGCCCGGCGCCGGATCCCCGGCGCCGGATCCCCGGTGCCCGGACCCCGGCGCCTCAATACCGGTAATGCTCCGGCTTGTACGGACCATCGGGATGCACGCCGATGTAACTCGCCTGGTCGGGCCGCAGCTTGGTCAGCTTCGCGCCCAGTTTGCCCAGGTGCAGGCGGGCCACCTTCTCATCGAGGTGCTTCGGCAGGGTGATGACCGTCTTGCCCATCTCCCTGCCCTCGGCCCACAGGTGCATCTGCGCGATCGTCTGGTTCGTGAACGAGTTGCTCATCACGAAACTCGGGTGACCCGTCGCGCAGCCCAGGTTCATCAGGCGGCCCTCCGCCAGGATGATCACGCTGTGCGCCTTGGTCCCGGTCGCCGGGTCGGCCTTGAACTTGAACTCGTCGGTCTGCGGCTTGATGTTCACCCGCTCGACCTTGCCCTCCTTCACGAGTTTCTCGAGCCCGGCCATGTCGATCTCGTTGTCGAAGTGCCCGATGTTGCCCACGATCGCGTTGTGCTTCATCTTCCGCATGTGGTCGACGGTGATGATGTCCTTGTTGCCCGTGGCGGTGATGAACAGGTCCGCCGTCTCCACCGCGTCCTCCAGCGTCACGACCTCGTACCCGCTCATGCACGCCTGCAGCGCGCAGATCGGGTCGATCTCGGTCACCTTCACGCGGCACTTCTGCGAGGCCAGCGAGTCCGCCGAGCCCTTGCCCACGTCGCCGTAGCCGCACACCACCGCGACCTTGCCCGAGAGCATGACGTCCGTCGCCCGCATGATCCCGTCCACCAGCGAGTGCCGGCAGCCGTACAGGTTGTCGAACTTGCTCTTGGTGACGCTGTCGTTCACGTTGATGGCCGGGAACAGCAGCTCGCCCTTCTCCTGCATCTGGTACAGGCGGTGCACGCCGGTGGTGGTCTCCTCCGACACGCCCCGGATGAACGGGACCATCCGGGTCCAGAAGGTCGCGTCCTCCTGCAGCTTCTGCCTGATCAGCGCGAGCACGATCTTGAACTCGGCGTTGTCCGTCGAGTCCGGGTCGGGCAGCTTGCCGCTCCTCGCGAACTCCTTCTCGGCCTTGTAGCCCTCGTGGATCAGCAGCGTCGCGTCGCCGCCGTCATCGACGATGACGTACGGCCCG
>CAZDYM010000193.1:0-2698 GCA_964509325.1 uncultured Phycisphaeraceae bacterium | reverse complement strand
TGGGGCCCTTGCCATCCGGCCAGTTGAGCGCCTGCAGCGTGCACCACCAGTACTCCTCCAGCGTCTCGCCCTTCCAGGCGAACGTCGGGATGCCAGGCTTGCCCGGGCGGCCCGCGACCATCGCCGCCGCCGCGTGGTCCTGCGTGCTGAAGATGTTGCACGACGCCCACCGCACCTCCGCGCCCAGGTCCTGCAGCGTCTCCGCCAGCACCGCCGTCTGGATCGTGTTGTGCAGCGAGCCCGAGATCCGCGCGCCCTTCAGCGGCTTCTTGCTCCCGAACTCCTCGCGGCACGCCATCAGACCGGGCATCTCGTGCTCGGCCAGCTCGATCTCCTTGCGGCCGTACCGCGTCGTCTCGGCGGAGGTGTCACGAACCTTGTAGGGCAGCTCGCAGGTCAGCGGCAGCCCGGTGTTCAGAAAAGGCTTGGAAGTCACGGGTTTGTTCAGCGTCGCGGTGCTCATGGGGTTCCTTTGGGGGTTGGTTGGTTTGATTCAGTCATTCCCCGCGGAGACGCGGAGAACGCGGGAGAGTTCATGGGTGGGGTTCGGGCGTCGGGGCGATGGATCTCGTTGTGACATGACGATCATTGATACCTTGGTGATCCTTGCTGCTTTGAAGCTTCGATGTTCTTCCGCTCCGCCGCTCTCTCCGACTCTTCTCCGCGTCCTCGGCGCCTCCGCGGTTAGCCCTTCTCCCCGACCGCCGCGAAGAGCCCCGGGCCCTTCGCTTCCGCCTCCCCGCGGATCGCCGTCACCCGGGCGCCGCGGAACCCCGCGGCCTCCATCAGCCCCTTCATCCGCTCGGCGCTGAAGCCCAGATGGGCGTGCCCCATCGTGTGCCGGTACGTCTCCCGGTCATGCTCGAACATGTCGATGACGAGAAGACGCCCGCCCGGACGGATAACGCGGAAAAGTTCGCTCAGCCCATCGGCAAGTTCCCGCACGTGGTGCAGCACCAGCACGCACACCGCCGCGTCCACGCTCGCGTCCGCCAGCGGCAGCGCCTCGATCGGACCGTCCGCGAACCGCACGTTCTTCACGTCCGCCAGCCGCTTCCGCGCCGCCTCCAGCATCGGCCCGGATTGATCCACCGCCACCACTTCCCGGACGTACGGCGCCAGAACCTCCGCCGCGTTGCCCGTCCCGCAGCCCACGTCCGCCACCACCCACTCCCGCGGCAACAGCCCCAGCAGCCCCAGCGCCGTGAACGAACCGCCGAACAACTCGCCCCGCAACGCGTCCCACTCCCCCCCGACCCGCCCGAAAAACGACACGCTGTCGGTCCGCCGCTCCGCCAGCACCGCCTCCACCCTTCGGTCGTCCTCGGCGTGCGTCGCGTCGCCCCCGCGCTCCATCTCCCCGCGCACCGCCACCCACAACCCCCGCGCCTCCGGCGACACTTCGTCCAGCACCAGGCGGTACAGCGTCGCCGTCCCTTCCGCCCGCTTCTCCAGCCACCCCGCGTCTGACAGCACCTTCAGATTCCGGCTCACCGTGCTCTGCGGCAGTTGCACCACCTTGGACACTTCCCCCACCGAAAGTTCGTGCCCGGCCAGAATCCGGCACAGCCGCAGCCGCAAAGGCTCACTCAACGCCGCGAGCCGCTCGGCGAGGGGGATGGTGGGTGGGAGACGCTTCATCCGTTTATCCGGATGAAGAGTAGAAGCACTCCGCCGCGTCGTCAAGCCAGCCCGCGAGCGATTCTTCCGTCCGATAACGTTCCGCCCCGAACCACGCACCCACCTCGCCGGGACACCCCAACCCCGCACCCCTATCTTCCGACCCGTGAACACCGGCTACCCGTACAAAATCGCCGTCCTCTGCGACCTCCGCAACAGCAAGGGCCAGATGCTCCTGCTGCACCGTTTGAAAGAGCCCAACAAGGGCCTCTACTCGCCCATCGGCGGCAAACTCGACACCGCCCGCGGCGAGAGCCCCACCCAGTGCGCCCAGCGCGAGGCCCACGAAGAAGCCCACGTCGACATCCCCATCGAACGCTTCCGCCTCATCGGCATGATCTCCGAGCGCGGCTACGAGTCAAAGACCAACTGGCTGTTGTTCTACTTCCGCGTCGACGGCCCCGTGGACTTCGAGCCCTTCGACATGAACGAGGGCCGCCTCGAATGGCACCACCCCGACCAGATCGACCACCTGCCGCTGCCCGAGACCGACCGCAGGATCATCTGGCCCTTGGTCAAACGGCACGACCGCGCCGCGACCGGCGCCGGACACGGCTTCTTCGCCGTGCACATCGACTGCGACCACCCCAGCGGCGAGATGACCTGGCGCGTCGAGCAGTCGTGGTAGCCGCGGCGCGGGCCCCTCACGGCTCAACCACCTTCGCCCCCAGCGTCTGCGCCGTCCGCGCCGCCGACGCATCGGCGCGGAGCAGGACCACCTCCGCCGCGGCACCCGCCCCGACCGCATCCGGGTTCAGCACGATGAACCCGTCGAGCAGGCGCACCTCGTCGCGCTCCAGCGCGGGGTTGTCGAGCCACAGCACCATCAGCGCCTCCCCGCGCTCGAAGGTGAGCGTGACGATGCGCTGACCGTCGGGGGAAGCGGGGGCTGAAGCGGGGGGGGAAGCGGAAGAGGAAGCGGAAGAGGAAGCGGAAGAGGAAGCGGAAGAGGAAGCGGGGGGGGAAGCGGGGAGGGAAGCGGGCGCGGCGGAAGGCGGCGCCGAGGGGTTCGCCGGGG
>CAZDYM010000192.1:0-5510 GCA_964509325.1 uncultured Phycisphaeraceae bacterium | reverse complement strand
CCCGATTATCTTCACCGCCGCCGTCAGCGTCGGGCAGCCGCTCCAGGTCTGGGAGACCCTTAACCATGCCACCCCCGCGCTACCCTGGAACATCTACAACCTGTGCACCGAGCACGAAGCCGCCGCCGCCACCGCCTCGGCGTCGCCGCTTTTCACCAGCGCTTCGAACGCCTCGACCTCCTCCGCCGTCGCCGCGCCCAGCGCCCACAGCGCCGCCAGTTCGCGCACGTCGACCCGGTCGCCGCCGGCCCCACCCCCGGGGGAGGGACGGTTCGCCGAGAAATCAGGAGGTTGGCCTTCCGCGCCGAACGACATCAGTGGTTTCCATTCTCCTCACGGTCCTGTTCCTTCACACCCACCCCGGCGGCCATCTGACCGCCGAGCGTCCGCACCGCGGTCCGCAGCCGCGTCTTCACCGTCCCCACCGGAACCCCCAGCGCCGAAGCGATCTGCTCCCGCGTCATCCCCTGCATGAACGCCATCCGGACCACCACCTGCTGCTCCTTGGGCAACGCGCCCAGCAGCCCCATCGCCCGAGCCCCCAGCGCCCTCAGGTCCGGCTCCTCGGCGTCCATCGCCGACCCCGTGCCCAACCCCTGTCCCGACAGGCCCGCCGCGCCGAACTCCGAACTCCCCCGCGCCCGCTCTTCCAGCGCCCCCTGCAGCCGGTTCACGCGCGTCCGCCGCCGCGCCACGTCGATCGCCCGCGACCGCGCCAGCATGAGGATCCAGCTCGTTGCCGAGCCCAGCCGCGCGTCGTACGACGACGCCCGCCGCCACAGCTCCCACATCGCCTCTTGGAACGCGTCGTCCGCCGCCGCGCCCCGCCCCACCAGCGTGACCACCAGGCCGTACACCCGCCGTTCATATCGCTGGTAGAGCATCATGTACGCGTCCCGATCGCCGTTCCCCGCCTGTGCCAACAGGGTTCCGTCGTCGGGCTCGTGCCGGTTTGTGGTTTGCTCATCACCGTTCGGGTCCGCGGCCCCTCCGCGCGCCCCCGGGCCCGCCAATCCCTCGCGATCCTCATAACCCTCACCCCGGCCCGCGACACCCGCGCGCGGGCCTCCCCGATCGGGGGACGCGGAACCGGGTTGGGACCTCGCATGATCCATCTTCTCGGGCGTCGGCGCACACCCGGGGGGTCTATCGACCGATTCCCCAGCGAATGCACAGCGGCCCGGGGGGCGAGGATGACCCCGAGCCGCTGCGGTCTCCATCACGCCGGCGATCCCGTCGGAACCGCCGATCGCCATGGTCGATCTCCCGTCCCACCCGAACGGCCTCGCCTCCGTCCGGCTGCCAAGGCTTCCGCCGCGTCCCGTCGTTGGTTTTTGGATTTCGGACCCGCCAACCAGAACCCACCCTCAGCGGAGCGTCTCCCGGTCGTCGGCGTGCAGCGCCCACCGACCCTCGACCTCCGCCGCTTCCCCCACCGCCCTCGAGAACTCCTCCACCATCGCCCGCTTGACCTGCTCCATGCTCGGGCACCGCGGCCCCAAGAGCCGCTCCAGCGAAGTCACCGGCCTCCCTACCAGCCCGCACGGCACGATCAACCCGAAGTGCTCCAGGTTCGTCGTCACGTTCAACGCCAGCCCGTGCATCGAGACCCACCGCTTCACCCGCACGCCCATCGCGCACACCTTCGCGCACGCCTCCGCGCACCCACGCCCCGGGCCGTCGGGCAGGGCCGTCGCGGGGGCCCGGACCGCTCCGCCGCCGTCCCGTCCGCCCGCCCACACCCACACCCCTGTCGCGCTCGCGTCGCGCTCCCCCTGGACCCCGAACCGCGCCAGCACGCGGATGACGATCTCCTCGAGCATCCGCATGTACGCGTGCAGGCCCAGCCCCAGCGCGTTGAGATCGAGCACGGGGTACACCACCAGCTGGCCGGGCCCGTGGTACGTGATGTCGCCGCCCCGGTCGGTCTCGTGCAGCTCGATGCCCGCCGCGGCGAGGGCCTCGCGCGAGGCCAGGAGGTGGTTCGTCGCTCCCGCGCGCCGGCTCACCGTGATGACCGGGGGCACGTGCTCGACCAGCAGCACCCGCCCGGCCCCGGTCGAGCCGCCGCCTCCGTTCGCGCGCTCGCGCGACGCCAGCACCTCGTCGACACGGCGCACCTGCTCGGCGTACGCCGGGGCGTAGCCCATCGGGCCCAGGTCGATGAACTCAAGCGAGCACCGCACCCGGAACCTTACGTCGCAGCCCCCGCGCACGCCGCGCGAGCCTCACATCCCCGCCGGAACCTGCCGCTGCTGCGTCAGCATCGTCATCGAGTCGATCGCCTCGCGGTAACTCTGCAGGCACTTCTCCGCCGCGCCCTCCCACGTCAGTCTCCGGACCTCGAACCGCCCGTGCTCACGCAGCGTCTGGCTCAGCGGCGGGTGCTTCAACACCGCGATGATCTTGTTCGCCATCTCGTGGATGTCCCAGAAATCCACCTTCAGCGCGTGCGTCAGGACCTCGCTCACGCCCGACTGCTTGCTGATGATCACCGGCGTGTCGTGGCTGATCGCCTCCAACGGCGCGATCCCGAACGGCTCGCTCACGCTCGGCATCACGTAGCAGTCCGCCATCCGGAACACCCGCGCCACGTCCTTGCCCCGCAGGAACCCCGTGAACAGCACCTTGTGCCCGATGCCCATCTCCGCCGCCAGCTCGATCATCCGCCGGTCCATGTCGCCGCTGCCCGCCACGATGAACTTCACGTTGCTCACCTTCTCGAGCACCTTCTTCGCCGCGGCGATGAAGTACTCCGGCCCCTTCTGCATCGTGATCCGCCCCAGGAACAGCACGATCTTGTCGCGCGAGGCGATCGACTGCTCGTCGCCCGCGCCGAACTGATCGGCCTCGATGCCGTTGTACACCACGTGCACCTTCGACGGGTCGACGCCGTACCGCTGCGTCACGATGCTCTTGGTGTACATGCTCACCGCCATCACCCGGATCGCCGCGTGCATCCCGCGCCGCTCGATGTCGTACACCCGCTGGTGGACGTGCTCGCCCGAACGATCGAACTCGGTGCTGTGGATGTGCGCCACGAACGGCTTGCCCGTCACCCGCGCGATCGCCATCCCCGCCGGGTACGTCATCCAGTCGTGCGCGTGCACCACGTCGAACTTCTGCCCCCGGCACAGCCGCATGACCAGCTGCGCGTACGTCTGCGCCGCCCCGATCACATCCCCCGAATAGTCGCCCCCAAGCGCCCGCTTGGCCGCCGGGCTCCCCAGCAACTCGTGGTCCCACTCCTCCGGCACGTGAACCCCCGCCGCCCGCAACGCCTCGATCGCACGCCGATCCAACGACCCACGCAGCGACGAAACCCCCTCCGACGGAGCGCCCTCCCTGTACGGCGTCAACACCCGCGACGGAACCCCCATGAACTCCACGTTCGCGAACTGCTTCAGACGGTAGTGCGTCGCGCCGACCTCCCCCGGCCCCGCGTCGTGCGGCCCGTGCAGACGCGTCCCGTCCGGCGCCGTCAGCGTCACCGCGTCGGGCGCCCCCTTCTCCGGCGAAAGCAGGTCCACGTGCGAAGCGTGGTGCGTCTCCACGGCCTTGGGCAGAACAAACAGCACCTTGTGCCCCATGCGGTCCAGCGCACGCGTCAGCCCATAGCACGCGGTGCCCAGACCGCCGCTGATGAACGGAGGAAACTCCCAACCCAACATGAGGATCCGCATCGAACACTCCTCAAAACAAGGCCGCCCAGCGCCGCGACGCAAGACCGAGAGCCCCGCCGCTCGGAATCGCGCCGCGCCCACCCACCACGATCAAACTCATCCCCCGCGGCCCGAGGCGGAACACCACCACGATCGTCCAAACACAAACCAAACCAGTCGGGGATCGAAGTGTAGCGAAACTTCCGGATCGCTTCAGCGCCGCCGAGGACCCGGCTCGGGCCGCCTCACCCCTCGTCCGCCTTCATGTCCCCCAGGTTCCGGAACGCCGCCTGATACGCCAGCAGGAACCGCAGCGCGTCCCGCGCCGACGCCGCCGACAGCCGATCCGGGTCCAGCGGCAGTTCCGACCGGAACGTGTACAGCATCTCCGGGCTGCGGAAGTGTTGAAACGCCCCCAACTTCGGCCCCGTCCACCCCGCCGACTCGACCTCCTCCGCGATCAACTCATCGATGTCGTCGCCGGTCCACTTCACGTCCGCCTCGATCGACTGGCTGAGGTAGCGGTCGCGCGAGGCCCACAGCACCCACAGCCTGCCCTCTTCAAACGCCACCCGGAACTCCGCGTCGCCCTGGATCGGGTCCACGCACCGCACCGCGCCGGCCAACCGCGCCACCTCCGCGAACGCGCCCGACTCACGCGCCAGCGCGGTCAACTGCTCCAGGAAAACGTCCATCGACAGATCAGCGGCGGTCTGGGGCATGGAAAAGTCGAGTGGGAACCAAAGGCAAGAAGAGCACGACATCGGGCCGTGCGTCGATCTTAGGCCGCCAACCATCCGCACCCCATCCGCGCCGGGCGGCCCCCCGGTGACCGCCCGGCCCGAAACCCGTCAACCCCGCCGCGACGCCTTCGACCCGATCGCTTTCGGCCCTGCCTTTTTGACCGCCTTCTTCGCGGCCTTCTTCGCGGCTTTCTTCACGGCCTGACTGGCGACCTTCCTCGTCGCCGCCTTCTTGCTCACGCCCGCCCCCGACGCCGGCTTGCGGCCCGACTCCGCGAGTTGCGATTCGTACCTCGCCACGTAGTCCCTTTGCTTCATCCGTCGGAACGCCTCCCCCACCACCTCGAGCGGCACGTCCTCGATCTTCTTGAACCGGATGCACGACGCCCCCATGTCCAACTTCTTCCCCGTGCTCTTCCACGCGCTGACGAACCACTGCTTCAGAGGCGGGTCCACGTACAGCCCCATCAGGTACAGCGACACGCCCTGCTTCTGCGACGCCAGCCCCGCGAACGGCAGCGGCTGCTCCGGGTCGCAGTGATACCCCGCCGGATACGCCTCGTGCGGCACGCTGTACCCGATCATCCCGTACTGCATGCCCTCCCGGAACCCCTTGTCGATGTTCTTCAGGATCACCCCGCGCACCGCCTCCACCACGCCGCGCCGATCCTCGGGCAGCGAGGCGAGATACTCCGGCACCGTCGTGGCTTTGGACCGCATGCCCCGCAGTCTAAGCCCCGCGCCCGCCCCTCCACAAACCGTTAGTCTGCTGGCCCGATGGATCGGCTGGGCCTCAACCTCTCCCGACTCTTCGCCCGCATCGTCCCCGACCCCTGGGTGATCGCCGTTCTTCTCTCCGCGGCCACCTTCGTCGTCTGCGCCTCCTTCGGCTCGTTCCCCGCGGAACCGACCCCGCCCGAGTCCTGGACCGACCGCGCGGCGACGCTGCTCTCGGCCTGGAGCTCCGCCGACGGCCTGTGGAAACTCCTCGCCTTCTCGATGCAGATGTGCCTCGTGCTCGTCACCGGACACGCCCTGGCCTCGTCGCGCCCCGTCGCCGGCGTGCTGGCCGCGCTGGCCGCGATGCCCCGCTCCGGGCCCGCCG
>CAZDYM010000191.1:0-5520 GCA_964509325.1 uncultured Phycisphaeraceae bacterium | reverse complement strand
GTGGGGGGGGTTGGGGGGGGGGGGGGGGGGGGGGGGGGGGGGGGGGGGGGGGGGAACCGGGGGGTTCAGGGGTCGGGTTTCAGGGTTCAGGGTTCAGGGTTCGGGGTTCGGGGTTCGGGGTTCGGGGCAGTTTCTGCTACTTGAAGACGACGGCGGGTTCGAGGCGGAGGACTCTGCGGAGGCTGAGGAGGCTGCCGGCGCCGACGCAGACGAGCATGGCGAGGAAGGAGAGGACGAGGAGGGGCCAGGGGAAGTAGGCGGCGAGTTCGGCGCCGGGTCTGCGGGCGCCCCAGGAGAAGACGCCGGCGAGGCCGACGCCGATGCCGAAGCCGACGAGCGCGACGAGGAGGGCCTGGAGGAGGATCATGGCGACGAGGAGTCGCGCGCGGGCGCCGACGGCCTTGAGGACGGCGAAGTTGCGGAGGTTCTCGACGGTGAACTGGTAGAAGATGGAGGCGGAGACGATGACACCGACGATGAAGCCGAGCATGACGGTGATGCCGAAGTTGATGCCGATGCCGGTCTCGACGATGATGAACTCGGTGTTGCGGCGGACGAGTTCCTCCGGGGTGAAGGCCTTGAGCGTGGGGATGGAGTCGATGGCTTGGGCGACGGCGGCGTGGTCGGCGTCGTCCTTGCACTTGACGAGGATGAAGGTGATGGAGTTGCGGGGCTGGGGGACGTAGCGGAGGGCGTTCTCGAAGGTGGTGAAGATGAGGGCGTTGGACTCGAAGCCGGAGGTGGCGCGGCAGACGCCGACGACGACGGCGCGCTGGTCGTTGAGGCGGAGGGTGTCGCCGATGCCGACGTTGCCGAGTTTGGGTCGGGCGGATTCCTCGATGACGACGGCGTCGGGGAGGCGGAGGTCCTCGAGGGAGCCCTCGATCATCTGGGGGGGCTGACCGATGAGGGTGGTGCGGTCGAGGCCGAAGAGTTGGACGGTTTTGAAGGTGGAGTCCGGGAGTTCGCAGAAGGCTCGGGCGGCGTAGAAGGGCTCGGCCCAGGCGACGCCGGGGACGGAGCGGACGCGGAGGAGGTCTGAGGAAGCGAGTGGTCGGACCTCGCCGACGTAACGGGTGGCGGGGTCGGCGACCCAGAAGTCCGGCTGACCCACGTTCTGGAGGGGCCCGGTGGCGCGCTGCATGAGGCCCAGGAAGATGGCGCCCTGCTGGGAGATGAGCAGGGCGGCGAAGGAGAGCCCGAGCACCAGCGAGAGGTACTTGCTCTTGTCGCCCAGGAGCATGCGGATGGCGATGCGGAACATGCGGTGTGGTTCAGAACGGATTCACCGCGGGGGGCGCGGGGGGGGCGCGGGGGGGGGGGGGGGCGCGGAGCGGAAACAGGTTCGGGGTTCGGTTGACCAGTCGCGGTGCCGCGGGGGGGCGGGGCCGGCGTGGGTTCGGAGGGTATGCTCGGGCGGATGCTTGGACTGGTGTCGCTGTTGTTGATCGGTGCGTTGACGGCGGTGGCGCTGATGTCGGTGACGATGGGGCACCGGCTGCTGAACCCGCCGCGGAAGACGTACGCGTGGGCGGTGTCGAGGTCGATGGCGGGGACGCCGATGGAGTTGGGGGAGGCGCGGAGGTTCGAGGCGAGGCTGGTTTCGGCTGGTGGGATGGAGTTGCCGGGGTGGTGGGTCCCGGGTGATGACGCGGGTGGGCCGGTGGTGATTTTCACGCCGGGGTGGGGTGATTCGAGGTTGGGGGTGCTGCCGCGGCTGGGGGCTCTGGTGGGGCGTGTGTCGGGGGTGCTGGCGTGGGAACCGCCGGGGTTCGGGGAGGCGGAAGGAACGTGCGGTCTGGGGGTGACGGAGCCGGCGCTGCTGGCGGGGTTGATCGAGCGCGAGTTGGCGGCGGACCCTTCGCTGGGGGCGCGGGGGGTTGTGCTGTTCGGGTCGTCGCTGGGGGCGGGGGTTTCGATCGTGACGGCGGCGGGTCGGCGGGCGGGCGAGCCGCGGATGACGCGGTACTCGGTGTGCTTGAGCGCGGAGGCGAGCGCGGCGGTGCGCGGGGTGATCGCCGAGGCGCCGTACCGGTTGGCGCAGACGCCGGCTCGGAATGTGATGAGGTTGAGCGGGCTGCCGTATCGGTTGAACGGGGCGTTGGTGTTCGCGGTGTTGGGGGTGTTTCTTTCGGCGCGGGGCGGGATGGTGGAGGCTCTGCGGGGGCTGGTGGAGGGTTGGCGTGGGTTTGACCGGGCGCTGCACGCGCGGGGGGTGCGGTGCCCGGTGCTGGTGCTGCACCCGGGGGCGGACGAGGTTTCGCCGGTGGAGGACGGGGAGGTGATCGCGCGGGAGGCGGGGGCTGAAACGGGGCGCGCGTTGGGGCGGCTGGTGGTGGTGGCTGGGGCGGGGCACAACACGATGTGGACGGAGGAAGCGACGCGCAGCGCGGCGGCGGAGGCGGTGGGGAGATTCCTGGACGAGGTGCGGTCGGGCGGGGTGGCGGAGGGTGGGGTTGGGGTGTCGGGCGGGATGGCGTCGCCGGGGGTTCGGGATGGGGGCTGAAGCGCCGGGTGTGGAGGATGATGCTCGCCGGGGTTGGCGGAAAGGGGTATACTGCGGGCCTTGCCCGCGTGTTTCGGCGTGTGGGTGAGCGTGGGGCGCTTAGCTCAGCTGGCTAGAGCGCTGTCTTCACACGGCAGAGGTCACTGGTTCGAGTCCAGTAGCGCCCACTTGGGATGAGAACGAGCCCTTCGACGAGCGCGTCGAGGGGCTCTTTTGCTGTGGGGGTCCGCGTGGTGGATTCGCGGTCGCGGCGCTCGCGGGGCGTCCGAGGGACGTGGGGGCCCGAGAAACAACCGCCCCGCGCGGTCGGCGCGGGGCGGCGAGGAAGGACAGGTTGCCGATTCGGTGCCGGGAGGATCAGGCGCGACGGCGACGGAGGCCGGCCAGACCGGCGAGGCCCGCGAGGGCGACAGCGCCGGGGGCGGGGACTTCGGTGTAGCGGAGCTCGAAGGCCAGGTCGAGCGGCTGGACGCCGGCGACGGTGGTGTTGTTGTCGATGGGGCTCCAGGGCGAAGGAGTGGTGCCGCCGATGAGCTGACGGGCGTTATCCGAGCTGCGGGCGGGGGTCACCGGGACGTTCCAGGGGCCCGAGGGGGTGCTGCCGGTGGTGGACCAGGCGAGCCAGTAGGTTCCGGGGGCGAGGTCGCTGAGCCAGGACATGTCGACGGTGACGGCCATGATGGCGCGGTCGTCGTTGGTCAGGGTGGTGGGCGTGACGCGGAAGACGTTGGAGAACACGGCGCCGGTCTGGCGGTTGGTGGTGAAGTCGCCGCTGTCGGGGGTGAGGTCGTTGGCGGTGGGCACGGAGTTGTAGACGCCGACGCGGACGCTGGTGATGGTGTTGGTCAGGGGATTGACGGCGGGGGAGGTGATGGTCTGATAGAGGAAGAAGGTGGCGGTGGAAATGTCCCAGCCGCCGCCGGTGACGGTGAAGTCATCGGCGACGAAGACGTTGGCGGCGAAGTTGGTGCCGATGCCGAAGGTGGTGCTGGTGGCTTCGATGGCGCTGGTGTCGCGGCCGCCGAGGCCGTTGCCGACGCCGGTGATGAACGGGCCGTTGGAGTAAACCTGGGCCATGGCCGAGCCGGTGGCGAGGAGCAGAGCGGCGGCCGAGAACAGGGACGTGTGACGCATGTTTCCTTCTCCTTCGAACAAACGGTGGGTCGTTCCGGCGGGGCGCGGGCCCCGATGGAACGTGCGGGGAACGACGCCGACGGCGCGTACGCCATCGGAGGGTGAACCAGAACCACGGCGACCTTCGTCGTGGCGCGGATTCGGATTTCGCCGTGCTCCGAGCTTGCCTTCCGCACGTGGGCGAGAGGGCGCGCATCTCGGTAGAGCGCGACGTGCTTGACTTCTTCCTGCTTCAAACGTAACCGAAATCAGGCAAGGAGCAAGGGAATTGTCGCGACCTTGGCGAAGTTGAGAGCCGAGGGGGGGCCGAGGGGGGGGCCGAGGGGGGGGCCGAGGGGGGGGGCCGAGGGGGGGCCGAGGGGGGCCGAGGGGGGGCCGAAGGGGGAGGGGTGGGGGAGACGGGGCCGGGGTGGGGTCGGAGGTTTCTCCAGATTGACGGGTGTGGTGGCGTCCGCGGCGAGGGCTCGGGTGTCCGTCGGGGGCGGCTGTCCGGGCACGATCTGGTGTTGACGTACACGATGGATCTGTCGTTCGGTTTTCGATCGGAAAGAGTCGATTGTGGAGGTTGGTTGCCGAGGCTGGGCGATGCCCGTATTCTGCGGCCCCCAGCGGCCCGGCTCACGGGTTTCGATACCGAACAAAACGCGAAGCGTTTGCGTTCGCCGAGGGGGAAGTGGCTGCTCATTTGCCTCGCACGTTGTCCGGCTGATTCTGCCCTGCCCGATCTGCGACCTCGTTCTACCCCCCCTCGTTCTACCCCCCCTCGTTCTACCCCCACTCGTTCTACCCCCTCGTCCTACCCCCGTCGTTCTGCCCTGTTCGTTCCTCCCCCGCTGTTTCTTCTGCTGATGGACGCCTGGATTCTTTCTCCGATTGCGCTGTATGCGTTCCTCGGTCTGGGGGCGGTGGGGATCGCGCTGTCGCTGCCCCGGCCCCGGGTGAGCCCGCAGTTGATCGGTGGCATCGTGGCGGCGGCGGGATTTGGCGGGTTGTTCCTGTACCTCGCGCGAACGGATTCGGCGGAGCCGGTTTTCTTCTATGTGTTCGCGCTGATCGCGATCCTGTCGGGGATCCGGGTGATCAGCCATCCGCGGCCGGTGTACGCGGCGCTGTACTTCATTTTCACGATTCTGTCATCGTCGGTGCTGTACCTGCTGATGGGCGCGGAGTTCATGGCGTTCGCGCTGCTCATCATCTACGCGGGGGCGATCCTGATCACGTATCTGTTCGTGATCATGCTGGCGACGCAGGCTCCGACGGAGGACCGGGTGGAGGCGCTGAGCGAGTACGACTCGTACAGCCGCGAGCCGCTGCTGGCGACGGGGCTGGGTTTCGTGCTGCTGGCGTGCCTGACGGGGTTCATGGCGCGGGGGGTTTCGGAGTTGAGGCCGCGGGCGACGGAGTCCGGGTCGGGCGCGGTTCTGGCGCAGATGCCGCGGAAGGCGTTGGACGCGCTGGACGCGCGGGGGGTGTTCGAGGTGTTCGAGCGTCCGGTGCTGGCGGGTCTTGCGTCGATGGTGGACCCGAGGAAGGGCTTGCTGCTGCTGGAGTTGAACCGGGATCACTTCGACCGGTTCGAGGCGAAGTTGGGGGACGCGCGGTTCACGGAGGTGCTGGGGGGGGAGGACCAGGCGCGGGCGACGCTGGCGAAGTTGCGTGGTGAGACGAACTACACGAGCGACGGTTCGATGTTCGGGAAGCCGCCGACGGGGGTGGACGCGGAGGGGAACGCGGTGCGGGCGGCGCCTTCGGCGGAGATCCGCGCGGCGGCGAACTCGGCGATGGTCCGGGTGCAGATCCCGCGGGATCTGACGGCGGAGAACGTGGAGCTGGTGGGCTTTTCGCTGGTGGCGCGGCACCCGATGGCGCTGGAGTTGGCG
>CAZDYM010000190.1:0-5577 GCA_964509325.1 uncultured Phycisphaeraceae bacterium | reverse complement strand
CGTCGCTGCGGCTGGCGGCGCAGGGCGCCGGGTTCATGGCGGGGCTGGGGCTGCTGGCGTGGGCGGTGGCGCTGGCCCTGAGCGAGAAGAACCGCGCCAGCCTGGAGATGATCTGGGGCGCGGAGCGTTCGACGGTGCTGTGGCTTCTGGCGCTGAGCGCGGCGAGCGTGCTGCTCAACGGCGTGATGTTCTGGGTCGTGCTGCGCCCTCTGAAGCGCCTGCATCCCCTGGACGTGGCGCTCACGAACGCGATCGCGGCGTTTCTCTCGGTGCTGCCCTTCAAGATCAACCTGTTGACGCGGCTGGTGATCCACCACCGTCGTGACGGCGTGAGTTTCAAGGACATCCTGTCCTGGCTCGGCGCGATGACGGCGCTGGCGTTCAGCGTGCTGGTGCCGGTGGGTCTGGCCGGGGTGTGGCGCGGCACGATGGACGCCCTGTGGTGGCTGACCGCCGCGGGCGGTTCGCTGGCGCTGGCGTGGATCGGGGTGTGGCTGGGGCATCTGGCGTTGCGGCACCGCGTGCTGCAGGTGCTGAGCCTCGGCTCGGACCGCATCGCGCGGCACTGGCCCACGGTGATGGCCCACACGGGGCTGCGGTGGCTCGACGTCGCGCTGCTGTGCCTGCGCTTCATGGCCGCCGCCAGCGCGGCGCACGTTGAACTGCCGCTGGAGAAGATCATCCTGCTGGCGACGACGTACTTTTTGCTGAGCGTGTTCGCGCCGGCGGGGGCGCTGGGGTTCCGCGAGATGGGGACGGCGGGGGTCGGCGTCGCCGCGGGGGCCCAGACGGAGGAGGTCGTGCTGGTGACCCTTGTGGTGACGGCGGTCGAACTGGTGGCGTCGGGGCTGCTGTGCGTTCCGGCGGTCGTGCGGCTGCGGCCCGACCGCTTGCTGCGGTCACACAACGCGGACGCGGGGGCGGAGGCGAGGCCGGGCCCGCCCCCCGCGCCCCTACCCTGAGCCATGCGCACGATCGTGATCGCGGTGCTGGTGTTGCTGGCGGTGCTCGTGGCGGGGTACGCCGCGGACCGCGCCCCGGCGCGGGCCGACCTGACGTTCATCGACAGCCAGGACTTCATCAGCCTCGACCCGCAGCGGGTGAGTTACATGCAGGACATCCGCGCGGTCGCGTGCCTGTACGAGACGCTCACCCGCAACGACATCCACTCGCCCGATTTTCGCGTGATCCCCGCGCTGGCGGCGTCGTGGACCGTCTCGCCGGACGCGCGCACCTACACCTTCGCGCTGCGCCCCAACGCCAAGTGGTCCAACGCCGATCCTGTGCGCGCTTCGGACTTCGTCTTTGCCTGGAAGCGCGCCATGCTGCCCGACACCGCCGCGGACTACTCGTCGCTGTTCATGAAGATCAAAGGGGCGGAGGCGTTCTTCACGCACCGTGTCGAGTCCCTCAAGGCGTACGCGCGGCGCCCCGCGGGCGAGCGCACGCCGGGGGCCGCCGAGGCCCTCCGCGCCGAATCGGACGCGTTCTTCAACGAGCACGTCGGCGTGCGCGCCGTGGGCGACCACACGCTGGTGGTCACGCTCGAGCGCCCGGTCGCGTACTTCCTTGATCTTGTCGCCTTCGCGCCCTTCGCGCCGGTCCACCCACCCACCGTCGAGCGGTACGTCACCCTCGACCCGCGGACCGGCGAGATCCGCCAGGACCACGCCTGGACCAAGCCGCCCAACTGCGTCAGCAACGGCCCGATGGTGATGACCCAGTGGCGCTTCAAGCGCGATTCACGCTTCGAGGCCAACCCGCATTACTGGGACAAGGACGGCCTCAGGACCCGCTCGGTCCGCGTTCTCCCGATTGAGGATCAGAACACGGGCGTGCTGGCGTTCAAGACCGGCGCCGCCGACTGGCACTGCGACGTCAACGCCGAGTACATCCCGGAGATGCTCGAGCAGGTGCGCCGCGGGGAGCGCGACGACCTCGCCGCCTTCCCGACCTTCGGCACCTACTTCTGGAACTTCAACTGCACGCCCAAACTCACCGACGGGCGGGACAACCCGTTCCACGATGCCCGCGTCCGCCGCGCCTTCGCCATGTGCGTGAACAAGCGGGAGATCGTCGAGAAGATCAAGCGCGGCGGGGAACGCCCCTCCGACGTGCTGATCCCGCTCAACTCGATCAAGGGGTTCCGAAGCCCCAAGGGTGTGCCGTACGACCCGTCGGGCGCGCGCCGCCTGCTCGAGGAAGCCGGGTGGGACGCGCGCGGGCTCGACGGCTCGCCGGCGCGGCGGGCGCTGGGCGGCGAACTCACCCCCTTCCCCGTCGTCACGCTGCTGGTCACCCCGATGGCCCACCACAAGGACGTCGCCCAGGCCCTCAGCCGCGCCTGGGAGCAGACCCTCGGCGTCCGCACCCAGATCGAGGTCCGGGAGACCAAGTCGTTCAAGGAGAAACTCCAACGGCGCGACTACATGATCTCACGCGCCGGCTGGTGGGGCGACTACGGCGACCCGACCACGTTCCTCAACCTGCACAGGACAGGCGACGGCAACAACGACCGCGGCTACTCGAACCCGCGCTACGACGCGCTGCTGGAGCGGGCCGAGAATGAGACGGACGCCGACAGACGCATGCGAATCCTTGAAGAGGCCGAGCGTCTCACGATGGACGAGGAACTGCCCGTGCTGCCCTTGTGGCAGTACAACTTTTACTACATGTTCAAGCCGCCGGAGAGAAACGGCAGGCCGAACCCCGGCGGCCTGCGTGGGATCAGCACGCACCCGCGGCTGGTGCAGTACTACTGGATGTTGGAGGTGGTGAGGTGAACGGCGGTTCAACTACTTGTCCCAGCCACGGTATCCGTCCACACTCGAACTAAACGGCAGCGGTGATCCCGTCGGTACCCAGCCAGGTTCGAGCCCGGCGGTCGGCCACGCAACACGCAGCGGTGGCCGCGCATCGGAAATGCGCACTCGCTCCAGGTGCCCGTCTGCGAATGCCACGTTTGATTGTGCCCGATCTGAACGCGCGGGTTGATCAATCTTCTCGCCGGTGCCATGGTTGTCCAACCACTCGAAGAGCGCGACTTTCTGCGACGGGTGTCGCACCGCTGAAGTTGCGACCACGGCGCGGTGCCGGTCGGGCTCCAGACGGGCCTCGGCGTTGCCCTCACGCCACAATCGCCAATTCGTCACAAGCGACGCCGAGTACAGGTAGCTGAGCACTGCACCGGCTCGATTCTCCATGTCCCATCCAGGTCCCATGGCCTGATGTACATTTGGGCAGGTTACGGCTTCTCCGGACTCGCCTTGGTCGACCAGTTCATGGTTCATGAAGAACGCCCATTGGGGGACTATCTCCAGCACTCGGGTGATCAGCGCTTCGCCGGTAGCCCCGGTTCGGCCAGAGGCAAAAAAGACTCCCGGCGGAAGCGGGTTGAGCCAGTTGTCACGATGGTTCGCCGAGAAGCGTGCATGCGATTGAATCGCGTTGGACAGCCTCGCAAAACAAAGCGTTGTCGCGGCCGACCTGCGTGAGCCGGCGAGAGCCGGCAAGGCCAGAGCAACAAGGATTCCTACGGTCGCTACAACGACCAGCAGTTCCACCATGGTAAACGCGCTTCGGTGCATTGAAACCTCGACTCTCAATGCGAATTAGTAGAACATCCAATACCCGTGCGTGCCACCGCTTCGGGCCATCGAATGGCAGGCCCAACAGCCGTTCAGTTCATCCCAGAACCAGAGGGATTGCCATGTGTACCGGCGATCTTCACCCGCCTCGACAACGGCAAGGACGTGCGCACAAGTCGCTGCGCCTTCTGTTCGCAGTACTTCTGACAGATCACGCCGTGGCATGCGGAGCATGAATGCCGCGTGGGTTGCACCGTACCAGTACGCCGCCTCTTCCGGGGCCACAGACGCCAAGCGAGCGTGTAACTCGGGTTCCGAACGAACGCGCATGACCTGCACAGCGATCCCCTTCTCACCGAGCCCGAGCGACCGGAAATAGCCGCTCTGCTGGCGCAGACAGTAGTCGGCGACTGCCAGGAGAATCGCTTCTTCCGTTCCTTCCGTAAGGGTCATGCCCAGCGACTCTTGGGCAAATACTGCGATGGAGGCCCATTGCTTCGTATCGCCCGGCCGCACCCATCGGGCGCACGTTGTATTCATCTTGCCAACATAGTCTGCGCCTGATGGGCGGGCGCGGGCGATCACTTGCGCCGCCAGCGTGCCGGTCAAGGCCGAAGCCTGTTGTGGACTTAGAGACCCTTGGGAGCTCGAGATCGCTTGGCCAACATGCCGTTGCAGTTCATCCAGTGACAGCGGAGACCCAGTGTCGTCAGCGAGAGCAAGCGAGGGAGCGCCCTTCCAACGGACCTGCTGCTGCTCGCGCGCGAGCGTGACATCCGCGGTGGGACCTGCATGGCGTGGCCCAGAGAGGCTGCTCGAGCGAAAGACCAAAAACAACATGGTCGCGATAACGAAGAGTGCCAGCACCGCCGCTACCGTCTTCAATCGCCGTGTGCGGTTGCTGTTCGGAGGATTGACATCCATGACCACAACTCCGGGTTCGGCGGTCTCATGATTGAGCGAAGTTAACGTGAGCCAGAATCAATCGTTCGGAGGCGGTCTGACTGGAATGGTGCAGTTGGTGCAGACTGTCGGGCAGCACTCGTGGACTCCGCTCCCGCGAGAACAGCATTGACACATCAGTGCACCGCACTGGAATGTGCCGCAGTATGAATCGGTGTGGCACGCGGCTGCGAAGACAACCCTTGCGCAGACAAGGCCTGTCGCGATACCGGCGAAGCTCAGAATGACAGGTGCGAGACGCTTCATTCTTGGTCCTCCGTCTGGTGCGATTCAGTATGGCGTTGAAGTGTGACCGGGCCGGACCACGCCGGCTCGGACTGATTGAAACTCCAAATCACAAGGTCGAGATCGGCGTCAGGCCCGCATTCCGGGCAGACTATCTCGGAGAGTGCCGAATCCCAGTAGCTCGAAAGGGCTGTCGTGGATGATCGATCGTACAGAATGACGCGATCGATGGGCAACGACGCGGTGCGCACTGAGATGACGCGACCACGCCCATCGGTGCGAGAAGCCACGTGTGTCGGATATCCCTCAAATGGCTCTGTAATCCGCCCCCGCATCGCGATACGCGTCATCGTTTCGCCGTTCACTAAGGCACCAACAGTGAAGTCAACTCGCGTTTCAGGCGGCTTCGGCAGCACGATCACAGGCAGCCACTCAATCGACCTCGGAGGTACTTCAAGCCGCGTGACCAAGATCTTCGCGCAACCGCAACTTGATGAATTGTCGGTCAGCGTCAGTGAGCGATAAGGGTGAGCGTTGGTGACGGGAATCAGAACGTTCAGCGTTTGGTTAAGCGACATCTGCCCCAGATCAACGGTTGATGCCCCGAAAGGGGGACGGGCGAAGGCCAGTGAGCCATAAACCGCGCCAGCCAAGGTGCCGACAAGCCCTGCAATAAAATAGCCAATTAAGTTCTTCATTTCGCAAGCTACGACACGGCTACGAACCTCAGAAAATGCTATCCCCCCCCCCCCCCCCCCCCCCCCCCCCGGGTCCCTCCCCCCCCCCCCCGCTCCCCCCCGCT
>CAZDYM010000189.1:0-5603 GCA_964509325.1 uncultured Phycisphaeraceae bacterium | reverse complement strand
CGACGCCTCCTTGTTCGAGATCGACGACGATGCGGGTCGCGCTGGCGTCCAGCGCGTTCTCGACCAGTTCCTTCACCACCGACGCCGGTCGCTCCACCACCTCGCCGGCGGCGATCTGGTTCGCCACCAGCGCCGGGAGCACACGGATCTCGGGCAGTGGTCGGGCTTCCGTCGCCATCGGGCCCAGTGTACGCGCCGTGCTTTCGACCCAACGCCGTTCGGGTCCGAACCCGCGCCGGGCTCGCCCATCCACGCCCGCGTTCGGGGAGCGCCCGGTGACCGCGCCGCGACGCATCCACCGGCATCCAATCGGTGTTCCGCACGCAGCTCACACCGTCCGGAGAAAGCCATGGCCACCGCTACGACCAACGCCCTCACCATCACCCGCCGACCCAGCGCCGACCGCGGCGGCGGGCATCACGGCTGGCTCGATACCCGCCACACCTTCTCCTTCGCCGATTACCACGACCCCGCCCACATGGGCTTCGGCCCGCTCCGCGTCATCAACGAGGACATCGTCGCCCCCGCCCAGGGTTTCGGCATGCACCCCCACAAAAGCATGGAGATCATCACCTACATCCTCTCAGGCGAGATCGAGCACGCCGACAGCCTCGGCAACCGCAGGGTCATCCGCCCCGGCGAGATCCAGCGCATCAGCGCCGGCAGCGGCATCCGCCACAGCGAGATCAACCCCTCCTCCACCACGCCCGTCCACCTGCTGCAGATCTGGATCACGCCGCGCGAACCCGGCGGCACGCCTTCCTACGACCAGCGCTCGGCCCGCTCCAGCCCGGGGGCCCTCACGCCCATCATCACACCCGACGGCGAACAGGGAACCATCGCCATCCGTCAGGACGCCACCATCCTCGCCGGCTCGTTCCCCGCCGGCGGCGAGGCCCGGCACACCGTCCGACCGGGCCGACGCGCCTGGCTCCAGATCGCCCGGGGCGGGGCCGTCGTGAACGACGTCCGCCTCGAACAGGGCGACGGCGCGGCCGTCACCGGCTCGGGTGAACTCCGCATGGTCTTCACGCCGGGCGCTGAAGCGCTGGTGTTCGATCTGCCCTGATCACGACCTTCCGCTCCCCCTCGCCGAACGCCCCGAGCACCCCGCGCCGGCTCGACGTTCCCCCAACCGGGCCTCAGCCCACCCGACTTCAGCCCACCCGGCACCTGCCGCCTTCGCAGTCGGGCGCTCGCCCGAACCACCCGCCGATCCGAACGCGGTTGCGCGCGAACCACCGGTACAGCGCGTCGAAGCCCACCCGCAGCACGGGCCAGCCCGTCACCGCCCACAGCGCACCCCACACCGGGCTGAGCACGCCGTAGGCACGACGGAACACCTCAAGGCCGGAAATCAGCCGCCCATCGGGCAGTTCCGCGTGGATCGCCCCCTGCACCATCTCGTGCGTCAGCCCCCAGCGGGAAGGGTCGAACGTCGGGGCCGCGATGTCCTCCAGCGCGATCAGGCCGCGACCGCGGTCCATCCTCATCAGCATCGCCCCCTCCCGCTTGCACAGGGGGCACTCGCCGTCGATGAACAGACGGATGGGACGCGGGTTTGCGGTCACGGCGGGCATGGGCAAGGGTATTCGCCGGCCGCGGCGAGGTCGATGCACCGGCCTCTCGATGCACCGGCTTCTCTCGATGAATCAAGACAGCGGACCGGCCCCCTTGTCCGCTCCGCGGCTTCGCACCGACTCCGGAGCGGACGCCGCCGTCCCGGGCACGGCGTGGGGCTCTCCCCCTCCGCTGCGGTTCTCGGACCCCCCTCGGTCACCGCGGGCGTCGCATCGGCCCGAGGGGCATCAACCCGGCTTCTCGGATGGTCGATGCACAAGCGCGGGGAGCGTCGCGCGAACGCCGAACCCCCCAGTCTTTCCCGCGGGCCCGGCGCCCGCGCTGTTCACTGTCGACGGCCAGCACGAAAGAAGCGGCACCCATGGCGTTCTCGCTCACCAACACGCTCAAGGCGCTCAACCTGGAGAAACTGACCGGGCGGGTCCCGATCGCGCCGCCGGTCAAGGTCTCGAAGATGCCCGAGAAGCCCACCCCGTCGCCCATCGCGGTGGACTTCGGGGCCGCCTCGCTCAAGGTGCTGCAGATCATGCTGGGGACGTTCACCGAGCCGGCGCGGCTGATGGCCGCCGCGAGCGTGGACACGCCCCCGGAACTGCTGGGCAAGGACGCCGAGCGGCTCGCCTTCCAGGTGGGGGCGCTCCCGGGGCTCCTGAAGAGCGCGGGCTTCAAGGGGAAGCGGGCCGTGTGCGCCGTGTCGGCGCGCCGCACCTTCGTTCAGCACGTGCAGCTGCCTCTGAACGTGCCGGGCGCCACCGCCGACCGGGTCCGCGAGCAGGTCACCGCCCAGGCCGGCTGCGACCCGAGCCTGCTGATCGTGCGCCACGTCGAGGCGGGCGAGGTGAAGCGGCAGAACCAGATGAAACTCGAGACCATCTGCTTCGTGATGCCGCGCGAGACCGTGGTCGGGCACATGGAAGCGCTCCGCTCGGCCCGACTCGAGTGCGTCGGCGTCCACAGCGAGCACCAGGCCCTCGTCCGCACGTTCGACCCCATCACCAAGCGCGACGACGACGACAAACTCACCAGCGTCTACCTCGACGTCGGCGCGACCACCACCAAGATGGTCATCGCGCACGGTCGCAGGCTGGTGCTCGCCAAGACCATCCAGATCGGCTGGGCCCACCTGAAGGGCAAGGGCGTGCAGGCCCCGGGCCCGGCCAGCACGCTCGCGCAGTTCGCCGCCGGCGCCCAGAGGCAGGCCTCGGCCCAGGAGCAGGACACCGTCAACGAGGCCGGCGAGAGCGCCGCCCTGACAGGCGACGTGCCCGTCGACCGCCGCAAGGGCCAGACCCCCAAGGGCCACACCGAACTGCCCGAGCCCGACACGAACCCGGCGATGAAGGTCACCAGCGCCATCGAGCAGCTGACCGACGAGGTGGGGATGGGCCTGCGGTACCACGCGGCGCTGTTCCCGGGCCGTCCCGTCGGTCGGGCGGTGTTCGTGGGGGGCGGGGCCTGCGACATGGACCTGTGCCGGCACATCGCGCGGAAGCTGCGGCTGGCGGCCCAGATCGCCGACCCCATCTCCACGGTGGACGCGGGCGGTCTGACCAGTCTGAACGGGCTGGACCTGACCATTCCGCAGCCCGGTTGGGCGGTGCCGCTTGGGTTGTGCCTGTCTCCGACCGACCTCTAAGCCAGCCCGTCCCCCGCGTGAGGGGCGGTCACGCGCGGCGGGGCCCGCGGCTGAAGCGAACGACGGAGCGACGACCATGAGCCTTCTCGGACCCAGGCCCATCGACGCGAGTTTCCTCCCCGAGGACTACCTCGAGAAACGCGCCGAGGCGCGGACCAACCTCATCTCGATCGCGCTGTTCGTCGTGGTCACCCTGGGCGTCATCGGCGCGTTCTTCGTCACCAGCCGCCAGTGGAACGACGTCAAGTCGTACCAGCAGGCCGTCAACGTCCGCTACACCCAGGCGGCCAAGGACATCGAGCAGCTCAAGCAGCTCGAGAAGCAGAAGACCGACCTGCTCGAGAAGGCCGAGGTGACCACGGCGCTTATCGAACGCGTGCCCCGCAGCATCCTGCTCGCCGAGCTGGTCAACCGCATGCCCAGCAAGATGACCCTGCTCTCGATCGAGGTCGCCAGCACCCGCCTCGACAAGCCGGTGCGCCAGTACGGCGCGCCCCCGCCGGCGCCGGGGAAAGACGCCGGCAAGTCCCTCGCCGGCAAGGCGGCCAACGACAAGAAGAAAGCCGAGAAGCCCGTCGTCACCGCGCCGCGGTTCGACCACAAGATCATCCTCATCGGCGTCTCCCGCACCCACAACGAGGTCGCCCGCTACGTCAGCAACCTGCAGGAGTGCCTGATGCTCACCGGCGTCGATCTCATCTTCTCCGAGCAGACCAAGATCGAGAACCAGACCATGAACCGGTTCCGGGTCGAGGCGGTGCTCCGCCCGGAGGCCGACGCCCGCAAGATCACCCCGATGTCCGCCCCGCGCCTCCCGAGCGCCGACGAGATCGCCGACCCCACCGAGGGCGGCGCCGAGACCCCGACGGGCCCGGGCAGGGTCCCCAGCAACGAGGACCTCGAGGCGTGGCGCACCGACCCCACCGTCCCGCGCCCCGAGCCCGAGAAGCCGCGCAAGGGCGACCCCAACGAGTCCGAGAAAGAGGGAGGGTACTGAGCCATGAAGTTCGGGCTGCGTGAGTTGCTGCTGCTGATGGTGCTGCTGGCGATGCCGGTGTGCGCGTGGTGGTTCGTGTTCCGACCCGTGAACACCGAGATCGCCACCGCCCGCAGCGAGATCGCCCAGAAGGAACGCACGCTCGAGAAGCTGAGCATCGCCACGCGCCAGAGCGCCGACCTGGCCAAGAGCAACGCCGAGGTCGCCCAGGCCATCGCCCTCATCGAGGCCCGACTCCCCACCGGCAAGGAGGTCGACAAGATCCTCGAGCAGGTGGCCAACCTGGCCCGCCAGTCCAACCTCGAGATCCCCAAGGTCAAGGCGGCCAAGCCCGTCGCGGCGTCCAAGTACATGGAGCAGCCGCTCGACATGACCATCGTCGGCGACTTCGACAACTTCTACGCCTTCCTCCTCAAACTCGAGCAGCTCGACCGCATCACACGACTGCTCAACATGAAACTCACCCGACAGGATCGGGCCGAGGGCGCCATGGAGGCCAAGTTCACCCTCAGCATCTACTTCGAGCCCGAGCCGCCCGGCGGCGCGGACGACAAGCCCGTCAAGACCGCCAACGCCGACCAGAAGGGGGCCGCCCAGTGAACACCCGCAACCTCCAGCCCATCCCCGGCGCCGGCGCGCCCCCAGCGGGGAGCCCGACGCAGGCCAAGGCCGGCGGCGGGTTCACCACCCTCGCCGACGTCGCCGCCGCCGCCGGGAACACCAACCCCGGCGCCCTCCCAAAGCCCAAGAAACTCGGCGGCATGGTGATGCTGCTGGTGGTCGCCCTCGTCGCCGCCGGGCTCCTGCTCGGCATGCGCAAGCTCGGCATGACCCGGCGCATCGAGATGGTCGACTTCAAGATCGATTACCCCATCGAGAAGGCCGAGCTGCAACGCCTCAGCAAGGACCACGAGGAGGTGCTCAGCGAACTCAAGGCCAGCGGCGAACTCGTCCAGGTCCCCCTCGACAAGGTCCAGACCGACCCCTTCGAGTGGAAACTCTCCGAGCGCAGGGTCCAGCGCGACACGCAGGACGACGCCGCCCTCGAAGCCGAACTCGCTCGCAAGGCCGCCGAGGACCGCAAACGCGACCTCGAGAACCGCGCCGCCCGTCTGAAGCTCAACGGCGTGATGGGCGGACGCGTCCCCGTCGCCAACATCGGCGGCACCCTCGTCAAGGTCGGCGACACCATCGACGACACCTTCACCGTCAAGGCCATCGAGGGACGCACCGTCGTCATCGAGGCCGACGGCGCCGAGTTCACGGTCTCCATCGGCGAGCCCGGCACGCCCAGGAAGTGATCACCGTCGGCCCTCACGCCCACGATGACCCCAGACCGCGGAGCGACACCCCCGCGCTCTCGCACACGCACCAGAGAACGCCGTGGCC
>CAZDYM010000188.1:0-5605 GCA_964509325.1 uncultured Phycisphaeraceae bacterium | reverse complement strand
GGCCCGCGGGGTCTGCGGCAGCTTGCCCATGGTGACCATCTCGGGGCCGGAGTGGACCAGTTTCTCGACCTCGAGCCGCACCTTGCGCAGGTCCACGTCCAGGTTCTTCAGCACGTTGGCCCCGACGCCGGAGCCCTCCTTCACGAGCCCGAGCAGGATGTGCTCGGTCCCGATGTACTCGTGGTTGAACCGCTGCGCTTCCTGGTTGGCCAGGGCCATCACCTTGCGGGCACGGTCGGTGAAACGCTCGAACATCGTGAGACCTCCTGACCAGCATGGTCCGCCGACGCCCCCGCTCGAACAAGCAGGGAGGAAGCCGGCGGGCGTCGCCCGGGCGCGGACGGGGGCGGCTGGGGCCGCGGGTTCTCGGACCCGTCGGCCGCCGACACCCACGCCCGGCAAGCGATTCGCGTGATTATAGACCTGAGATTCCGCGTCTCAGGCTGCGAACGCGGTGCCTGAGACCATCGACCAAGCCCGGATCGGTGTTCAGAAGGAAACCGACCCCGGCGAAGCAGGAACGGGGTTTGCCCGCCCGCGCCGGTCAGACGTGGGCGTCAGGGCCGATGCGCGCTCTGCCGCATTGGCAGGTTCCCGGACCGGCGCACGGCGCCCGCCCCGCGCAGAAGGTGCGCGGTCCGCGGTTTGCGAACGTGCGCGACATGGGCCTCACCGCGAGTCTGTACATCGGGCAGTCCGCCCTCGCCGCCAGTCAGTTGGCGCTGCAGGTGACGGGCAACAACCTGGCCAACGCGGCCACCCCGGGCTATCACCGCCAGCGGGTGGACATGTCGCCGGTGCAGGGCCAGCAGGTGGGCCCGCGGTTGCACGCGGGGCGCGGCGTGGGCGTGGCGGAGATCCGCCGACTGATCGACCCGGCGCTGCAGGCGCGGGTGCGGGACGCGGCCTCCGCCGAGGGCGCCGCGCAGGTCCGCCAGTCGATCCTCCAGCAGATCGAGAGCGTCACCAGCGCCAGCGCCGGCGCGGAAGGGAGCGACATCTCTGGCCTCATGACGCGCCTGTTCAACGCCTTCAGTGAACTGGCCAACAACCCCGCGACCCCAACCGCCCGATCCGCGGTCGTCGAGCAGGGCGCCGCCCTGGCCGGGCACCTGCGGGACGTCCGGCGTCAACTCATCGGGCAACGCGACCAGGCCGACGCCCAGCTCGGCGACGCCGTCCGTCAGGCCGACGGCCTGCTCGAACAGATCGCCGCCCTCAACGGCGCCATCATGAACGCCGAGGGCGGGCAAGGGGGAAGCAACGGGAACGGCAACCTCCGCGACCAGCGCGACCGCCTCCTCTCCGACCTCGGCGAACTCATGGACATCACCGTCATCGACGGCGGCAACGGCTCCGTCGACGTCCTCGTCAACTCCACGCCCCTGGTCCTGGGCACCTCGGTCCGACGCCTGGAGTTCCGGCTGCAGAGCGACGGCGTGCCCGCACAGCAGGGCGGCGGGGAACTCACCGCCAGCGTCGTCGCCGTCGATCAGAACGAACGCCTGACCATCACCGGCGGGCGCATCGGGGGCCTGCTCGCCGAGCGCACCGCCAGCATCGACCGCACCGTCGAAGACCTCGACCGCCTCACCACTTCGCTGATCTTCGAGGTCAACCGCCTCCACGCCCAGGGCCGGCCCTCCAACCCCACCCGCGACGTCACCGGCACGCTGCAGACCGCCAGCGCCGACCAGGCCCGCGCCTTCAACGACCCCGCCAACACCACCATCGCCAAGAACGACTTCGCCGCACTCGGCCTCGGACCAAAGAACGGGTCGTTCCAGGTCCGCCTCACCGACGCCAACGGCAACGTCTCGACCACCCGCATCGACATCGACCTCGACGGCATCACCAGCGCCGGCGTTCCCGGAACCGCCGACGACACCTCGCTCAGCACCCTCCGCGCCGCCCTCGACGCCATCCCGAACCTCAACGCCCAGATCACCCCCGCCGGCGAACTGCGCCTCACCACCGACGCCGGCTACGACGTTTCGTTCGCGGATGATTCCTCGGGCGTCCTCGCCGTGCTGGGCATCAGCGGCTTCTTCACCGGCGGCTCGGCCCTGGACATCGGCGTCCGCGCCGACCTCCGCGCCGACGCCTCCAAACTCGCCATCGGTTCCGCACCCGGAAGGAACGAAACCGCTCTCGCCATCGCCGCCCTCCGCAGCGCCAAGATCGACGCTCTCGGCGGCCAAACCGTTCAGGACCTCTGGGCCGGCGCCACCGGACGAAACGCCGTCGCGCTGCAGGCCGCCAACGCTTCGATCGAGTCCCTCTCGACCGTCCGCCAAAGCCTGGAGGCCCAGGAAGCGGCCCTCAGCGGCGTCAGCACCGACGAGGAATCCATCAACCTCATCACCTACCAGCAGCAATACCAGGGCGCGGCGAAGTTCATCAACGTGGTGAACGAGATGACCCAGGTTCTGCTGGGCCTGGTGTGAGGCCGATCGAGCACCGCGCGGGGGCTCGCGGCGCGCCGTCGATCGCTCGATCGCTCACCCTTTCCGATTCCGATAGAGCGAAGGATCGACCGCCGCTTGCATCGCCTGGGTGTCCAGGCCGCCGCCGAGGAAGGTGTCGAGCCGGTCCGCGGCGGACTTCGGGTCTGCCATGAGGTCGTTGTAGCTCATCTCCATCAACTTGAAGCACGCGTGCTTGGCGCAGTGGGCGAGCACCTGGTCGATCTGCTGCTTGTAGAGGGCCATCAGGCGTTCCGGCGGAAGAGCGGCCCCGGACTTGCCGCTGCGTTCGAGCATGACCTTCTGGGACTTAAGGACCTCTTCCAGGTGCCGACGCATGAAGACGACGCGGTAGCCGGAGACACCGGGGGGCAGCGGGCTGGCGGGTTCGCCGGTGGGGAGGTCCAGGAGCAGGAGGTGGACCATTTTGACCTGCTTGCCAACCGCGTCGGGGAGCCAGGATTTATCGGACTTGATCTTCTTGACCCGCTCGAACTCGTAGTACCCCTTGGGGTTGTCGGCGTCAGGTTTTCGTTCGCCATCGGTGACGGCCTCGATGCCCCCGGCGTGCAGCATCTGCATCATGAGGCTGGTGCCGGAGCGGGGCAGGCCGGAAACGATGGTGATGAAGTCTCGGGGGCTGGGCATCGGGAGGGTATCGGTCGAAAACCGGGTGGACAGGGGACCCGAAGGCTCTTTGGCCGGATGGTGATCGGGCTTTGAAGGGGACCAGGGGGGGAGTGGGGGCGGGAAGGGCCCGAGAAGTCAAAGCGGGGACTGGGATCGGGGGGGTGAGCGTCGATTTTGGGGGAGAATTTCTTCGGTTTCGGTGAAGTCCGGTTTGCCGTCCCCGGGAAACGCGGTAGATTCATAGTAGGTAGGTAGAGGAACACGTCTCGCGGGGAAGTTTCTGCGCAGTGTCCCGTTGCCGTTGTTGGCGAAGGTCTTGCGTGGACGCGGGGCGTCTTCCAGAAGTTTGGGAGATCCACGTCATGAAGAACAGTGTGAAGACGGGCGGCCTGTCGGCTGCCTCCGTGCTGGCCGCCGGCACCGGCGCGTATGCGGCGATCGTTCCGATCACGCCGCCCGCGAACGTTCCGAACAACGCCGCTCCGGGGTCGAACCCCGCCGCGGGCGTGATCGCGTTCGACGTTACCGGTGACGGGACCAACGATTTCGGCCTGCAGTTCCGCAATCCGCAGGCGGCGGGCACCGGCGTGCAGTGGCAGGCGAACTTCAGCGCGTTCACCCCCAGCGGCACCGCCGCGGTGCTGGGCTTCGCTGGCCCGTTCATCCCCTACGCCGCGAACCTCGCTGCGGGCATCACCATCGGCGCGACCACCCCGGTCGGTCTCTCCTGGCGGAACCAGGCTCAGGTGACCCTGGGCTCGCAGTACCGCTCGGGTGGCATCGTCAGCCCGTACGGCGGCTTCGGCACCGGCCCCCTCCCCGGCCAGGTTGCGACGCAGCCCGCCGGCGCTGGCCGTCCGGCCGGCGCTCGCGGCTTCCTCGGCATCCGCTTCACGGTGCTCGGCGCCACGCGCTACGGCTGGCTCGACGTTGAAGTCCGTCCCGCCACCTCCGCGGCCGGCTCGGGCGGCATCTTCTTCTACGGCGGCGCGTACGAGGACTCCGGCGCCCCCATCGGTGCCGGCGTCCCCACCCCCGGCGCGGTGACCGCGATGGCTCTCGGCGCGGCCGGCCTGCTCCGCCGCAACCGTCGCGCCTAATCGGCTCGGTCCGGATCGGATCGACCATCGTCGATTCGGTTCGACCCGGTTCAGCCCTTGTTCTTCAGGGTTGAACCGAGATCTCCCAAGCCTTCGGGCTCGGGCATGATCTTCGTGCATGTTTCCTCGCAGCGGTCGGCGTTTCCCGCCGGCCGCTGTTTTTGCTTGTGGATGGCGCCGGGGACCCGGAACCCGGCGCCGGGCCTCGGGCTTCCGGCGGCCGCGGCGGAGCACGGCGCGTGTCGTGCTGATGCGCGGGCCGGTGCCCGAGAACACCGCAGGACCGGGAACCGGGCGTCGCTGGGGCGAGCGGGCGTGTTTCTTTCTTGGCTGGATGGAGGGTCTTCTCGGGCGTTCTCGGGCCGATGCGGGCGTGTTTGCGGCTTCGCTGAGGGCGGCTCAGTGGGGGCGGCTCAGTGAGGGCCGGCTCTGATCCGATCTCACGGTGTTCACCCGATCACGGGTTCTCGGCGCGGTTTCCGAGCCGGCGTCGAGGGTTCGTGTCGGGGTTCAAGGGGCGTGCTACGTTCCTTCGCGCAAGAATCCCGTCCGTGCCCGAGCCCTGATCGTTGATCCCCTTGCTGAGCAGTTTCACCATGAGCCAATCGAAGCGTCGCGCCAAGAAAGTGCTGCTGATCGGCTGGGACGCCGCCGACTGGCAGATCATCGATCCGATGCTGGCGCGGGGCGAGTTGCCGGTGCTGAAGCACGTGATCGAGAACGGGACGCGCTCGGCGATTTCGACGCTGTTCCCGATCATCTCTCCGATCCTGTGGAACTCGATCGCGACGGGGAAGCGCGCGGACAAGCACGACATCCTGGGGTTCATGGAGCCGAACGGGTCGGGGTTCGTGCGTCCGGTGTCGAGCACGTCTCGGAAAGCCAAGGCGGTGTGGAACATCCTGAGCCAGCACGGGCTGCGCTCCAACGTGGTGGGGTGGTTCGCGTCGTACCCGGCGGAACCGATCAAGGGGTGCATCGTGACGGACCGGTTCCGGATGGGCCCCGGGCAGGCGGTCGAGGCGTTGCCGCTGGACGAGCGGTCGATCCATCCCAAGGAGCTGGTGGAGGACTTCCGCGAGTTGCTGGTGACGGCGAACGAGATCGACGGCGCCCAGGCGGAGTTCTTCATCCCGGCGCTGCGCGACGTGCCGCAGGACGACATCCGTCTCGAGGCGCTGGCGCTGCTGCTGGCGCAGTGCGCGAGCATCCACAACGCGGCGACGGCGTTGATGGAGAGCGAGCCCTGGGACTTCATGGCGGTGTACTACGACACCATCGACCACTTCGGTCACGCGTTCATGGAGTACCGACCGCCGCGGATGGCGCACGTGTCGGAGGAAGAGGTGCGTGTCTTCGGCGGGGCGATGGAGGCGTGCTACCGGTACCACGACATCATGCTGGCGCGGC
>CAZDYM010000187.1:0-5619 GCA_964509325.1 uncultured Phycisphaeraceae bacterium | reverse complement strand
CGTTCGCCGCGGGCGCTGCCCGGGCGTGTGTACGCGCCGCCGGCGGCGCTGATCGCCCACCCCGACGACCTGGCGACGCCGGGCGTTTGGGCCCTGGGAGCACAGGACATCGTGCTGCTCGGGGGTGTCGAGACGACGTTCGAACTGCCCCCGGGCGCGACGCACCTGCTCGGCACCGCCGCCCTCGAGGAGGACACGCTGGAGTGGGGCGATTGTGAGGTGGTCATCGCCTCGAGCCCCGGCGTCGAGCCGGTGCGCCTTCGGCTCAGCGCCGACGCGCCGGCGGCTCCGCTGAGCGTTCGCCTCGCCGGGCCGACCCTGACCGTCCGCGTCGAGGCCGGTCGCTACGGCACGGTGAAGGACAAGCTCCGGCTCATGCGCCCGCTCGTGGTGGTGAACAAGGCGGAGTGAAGCGACTCGCCGAGGCCCCGCCGGACGGGAGCGCTCCCCGGTGGTTTCCGGATCGCGGGCCGGGTCGCCCGCGCGCAACCGGCGGGGAGCACGGGTGTGACCCGCTCCCACTACGCCGCTTCTTCCGGCTGCTTCTCCGGCACCACCAGCGAGAGGGTCACGCCCACGCCGAGGATGCCCGCGACCACCGCCAGGCTGACGGTGTTGTCGATCTTCACCCAGTGGTGGATGCACATTTTGACGCCCACGAACAGCAGCACGAACACCAGCGCCTTGGAGAGGAAGCGGAACTTCGCGAGCAGCCCCGAGAGCCCGAAGTACATCGTCCGCAGCCCCAGGATGGCGAACATGTTGCTGGTGAAGACGATGAACGGGTCGCGGGTGATCCCGAAGATCGCCGGGATCGAATCGAACGCGAAGAGCAGGTCGGTGGTCTCGATGAGGATGAGGCACAGCAGCAGCGGCGTGACCATCCACGTGCCGCCGACGCGGGTGGAGAAGTGGTGCCCGTCGAAGCGGTCGCTCACGGGCAGGAAGCGGCGTGACAGCCGCAGCACCGGGTTCTTCTCCGGGTGCATCTCCTCGGGGTTCATGAAGAGCATCTTGAACGCGGTGAGGATCAGGAACCCGCCCAGCACGTAGATGAGCCAGTGGTACCGCTGGATGAGTTCGGTCCCGACCAGGATCATCACGCCGCGGAGCACGATCGCCCCGACGATGCCCCAGAACAGCACGCGGTGCTGGTACTCGGCGGGCACGCTGAAGAAGCGGAAGATCACCGCGATGACGAAGATGTTGTCGACGCTCAGCGAGAGTTCCACCAGGTAGCCGGTCAGGAACTCCATGGCGGCGTCCTTCGCCGTCGCCGCCGAGCCCTCGCCCGTGCCGATCCCCCACCACTGCCCGGCGTAGGCGTGGTACAGCAGCACGTTGAACGCGACGGCGAGGCCCACCCACACGCACAGCCAGCCCATCGCCTCCTTGAAACGGATCACCCGCGCCTCGCGGTTGAACACGCCAAGATCGATCGCCAGCATCAGAAGGATGAAGCCGATGAACACGGCCCACACGAACGGTGACATGGGGCCGACTGTAGCAGTTCCTCAGCGCAGCGCCTTCTCGGGGTCGGCGTACACGCTGGGGCGGGGGCCCAGGTTCTCGCGCCGGACCTCATCGATGGGGTTCCCGCCCCCCGCGCCGCGCGGGAACTCCATCCCGCCGAGGGCCTCGACGTGCCCGTCCGCGAACGCGACGTTCGCCGAGCCGTTCCGCCCCGGGTGCCGGTAGCCGATGCGGCTGTTGGCCGTGCCGACGCGGGCGTCACGCTGGCGGCCCGCGTACAACCCGTCGGCCAGCGCGATCAGGAACGAGGGACGCCTCATCAGCGACGACCGCATCGCCTTCATCGTCAGCCCGTTGCTCCCCGGCCCGTAGCCCACGCTGCAGGTGTAGTACAGGTCGGGCGTCACGGTCGCCGAGGCCCCGATCGGGTTGTCGGCGTTGATCCAATACGACACGCGGATGATCTTCTCAAACCCGCGCTCGGGGATCGTCTTGGCCACGTTCGATGACCCGGTCCGCTCGAACGGCCAATCCAGCCACCCCTTCGGGTTCCGCGGGTCGGTCCCGGTCTGGCCCGTCGCGACCCCGGCGACGTCCTCCGTGTCCGGGCAGTACAGCGGGTTGTCGGCGGCGAACTTCCCCGAACTGAGGTACCCGTCGCGGTCCAGGATCGGGCCCCAGCCGTCGAGCACCACGCCCGCCCCGGTCACGCCGGTCATGTTGTACGAGGGCACGATCAGCCCGGCGTGATCGGACTCGTACATCACCAGCGCCTGGCCGATGCCGCGGAGGTTTGCCATGCAGGCCGCGGCGCTGGCGCCCTTTCGGGCCCCGGCGAGCCCAGCGAGCAGCAGCCCCAGCAGCAGCGCGATCACCGCGACCACCACGAGCACCTCGACCAGTGTGAACGCGCCGCCTCGTGCCCGGAGAGTTGGTTTCTTCATGATTGCTTCCTCGAACGCGCCGCCGCACGACCTCGGGGGTCAGAGGTCATACACCTGATGGTACTCCGGCAGGATCGGATCGAGGCCGAGTTCCGCCCGCATCCGCGCCGCGAGGGCCTGGCGCGGCAGCCGCTCGCCGTGGGTCAGGAACACGCGGGCACCTGTCCCTTTGAGGCCGCTCGCCCAGCGGAGCAGTTCCGGCTGTCCGGCGTGGGCCGAGAACCCGCCGAGCGTGTGGACCTTGGCCCGCACCACCACCGGCTCGCCCATCACCATCACGCGGTGGGCCCGGTCCACCAGTTGGCGGCCCACGCTGCCCTGGGACTGGTACCCGGCGATCACCACGTGCGTCGTAACTTTCCACAGGTGGTGCTTGAGGTGGTGCATGATCCGCCCGCCCGTGCACATGCCGCTGGCGGCGACGATGACCGCCGGCCCCTCCATGCCGTTGAGCGCGCGGGATTCATCGCCGGTGCGGAGGTACCTGAGCCCCGGGAACTTCAGCGGCGAATCGCCCCGCTCGATCATCGACCACGCGTCCTCGTCGAACAGGGCGCGGTGGCGCGCGTAGAGCTCGGTGGCGTCGACGGCCATCGGGCTGTCGACGAACACGGGGACCGACGCCGACGCGCCGCCGCCCAGCGTGCCCCCGCCGAGCCGCCCGCCCCGCGCCATCCTCCCGAGGTGGTACACGAGGGTCTGGGTGCGTCCCACGGCGAAAGCGGGCACGAGGATCTTGCCGCGCGAGCCCTGCGCCGCTTCGATGATGGACTCGAACTCCTCGACGCTCTGCCGCTGGGGGCGGTGCCCGCGGTCGCCGTAGGTCGATTCCATCACCACCGCGTCGGGCTCGATGGGCGGCGTGGGCGCTCCCGGCACGCGCCCGGGGGGCACGGGGTCGCGGAGCAGCGGCGTGCCGGTCTGTCCGAGATCGCCCGAGAACAGCAGCGTGAACGGGGCGCGACCGGGCGACTCAACCCGCATCTCGACGCTCGCCGAACCGAGGATGTGCCCGGCATCGACCAGCCGCACGGTGACGCCCGGGGCGATCTCGCGCTTCTCGAGGTAAGCCAGCGGAGCGAACATGGGGATGACGCGCTCGCACTCGTCGCGCGAGTAGAGCGCGGGCAGGGCCGTCTCGCCGCGCCGCGCCGCCCGCACCGCGTCCCGGGCGGCGTCGGCTTCCTGCAGTTCGGCGGAGTCGCGAAGGAGGATGGCGGCGAGGTCCGCCGTCGCCGCCGTGCAGTGGATCTCGCCGCGGTACCCCTGCGTGACCAGGAGCGGCAGGCGCCCGCAGTGATCGATGTGGGCGTGGGTCAGGACCACGGCGTCGAGCCGGCGCGCGTCGATGGGCGGGTGCTGGTGGTTGCGCAGTTCGGCCTCGCGCCCGCCCTGGTGCAGCCCGAAATCGACGAGCACCCGGGCGGAAGGGGTCTCGACGAGGGAGCACGAACCGGTGACCTCGCCCGCCGCCCCGAAGAAACTCAGCCTGATGGCGCTGGACATGCGGGGATCGTAACGGCAACGCGCCTCACCAGCACTCCGCCCGCCACCCCTGCGCGATCGGCTGGCGACGCCCCGGGCCGAAGCTCTTGTCCGTCACCCTCAGGCCCACCGGCGTCTGCTTGCGCTTGTACTCGTTCACGTCGATCATGCGGACCACGCGGCGCACGGTCGCGCCGTCGATGCCCGTCTCGCGTTCGATCCGCGACGCCGACTGGTGGCCCTCCACGTACCGCTCGATGATCTCGTCGAGCACTTCGTACGGCGGGAGGGTGTCCTGGTCGGTCTGGCCCGGCCGCAGCTCGGCGCTGGGCGGTTTGGTGATCGAGGATTCCGGGATCGGCCCCACTCCGCTTCCCCCCCCCGCGCTGAAGCCGCACGCCGACGGGTTCGCGTTGATCCACTTCGCCAGTTCGTACACCTGCGCCTTGGTGACGTCGGCGAGCACCGCGAGCCCGCCGTTCATGTCGCCGTAGAGCGTGCAGTACCCCACGGCGAGCTCGCTCTTGTTGCCCGTGGTCAGCAGGATGGCGCCGGTCTTGTTGCTCACGGCCATAAGCAGCACGCCGCGGAGGCGGGACTGCACGTTCTCCTCCGTGATGCCCTCGGGCCCGCCGGCGCCGAGCTGCCGCCAGAGATCGCGGAGCATGGTCTCCATCACGGCGTGGGCCGGCTCGATGGGGGCCCTGACGGCGCGGATGCCCAGGTTGCGGGCCAGCGCGAGCGCGTCGGTGACCGATCCGACGGAAGAAAACCGGCTGGGCATTAGCACGCCGGTAACCTTGTCTCGACCCAGCGCGGCGGCGGCGATCACCGCGACCAGGGCCGAGTCAATCCCGCCCGAGAGCCCCAGCACCGCCTCCTTGAAACCGGTCTTGCGGCAGTAGTCGCGCACGCCCAGCACCAGCGCCCGCCACAGCAGGCTCATCGGCTCGGCGTCCAGCAGCGGGTCGGGCACGCGAGGCAGCGCGGCGCCGATCTCGACCGAGACGATGGCTTCCTCGAAGCCGGGGCCGGCGGCGATCAGCACCGGCTCGACCCCATCCGCGCCGACCGCCGGCGCGTACACCGCCGCGTGCCCGTCGAAGATGAGGTCGTCGTTGCCGCCGACCTGGTTCACGGCGGCGACGGTCACGGCGCGCTCCCGGACATGCCTCTTGAGGATCTCTCGCTGGCGCGCGCCCTTGCCGAGCGCGAAGGGGCTGGCGGAGGGGTTGACGATCAGCGTGGCCCCGGCGCGGACGAGTTCGTCAACGGGGTCCGGCGCGGCGCGATAGCGATCCGAGGCGCGGGCGTCGTCGCCGCGCCACAGGTCCTCGCACACGCTGACGCCGACGCGCACGCCCGCGACATCGACCGTGACGGCGCGGGCGCCGGGCACGAAATAGCGGTCCTCGTCGAACACGTCGTAGGTGGGGAGCAGGCGCTTGTCGTACCGGGCCTCCACCCCGCCCCCGCCCGCCCCGCCGCCGCGGATGCACAGCACGCTGTTGGTGACACCGCCCGCGAAGGGACGTTGATCCCACGCGTCGGGGCGCGGCGCGCCGGTCTCCGCCGCGGGCGGCCGCCACGGCGCGCCCACCATCACCATCACGCCCGCCGGCAGCGCGACGCACAGACGCAGCGCTTCCTCCCGGACCGCGTCGAGGAACCCCTCCTGCAACAAGAGGTCTCGCGGGGGGTATCCGACCAGCGCCAG
>CAZDYM010000186.1:0-5625 GCA_964509325.1 uncultured Phycisphaeraceae bacterium | reverse complement strand
CGGCCCGGGCGCGACGCAGCAGGGAGGCTTCCCGGTGCAGCGCGGCCTTGGCGCGGGCGCGATCGCCCTTGGAAAGCAGGGCCCGCGCCAGCCTCAGCCGCGCCTCGGGGTGGGCGGGGGCAAGCCGCAGCACCTTGGCGAAGCGCTTGGCGGCGGACTCGAGGCGGTGCCGGCGCAGGGCCAGCGTGCCCAGCGCGAAGTGGGCTTCGGCGTGATCCGGTTCGAGTTCGAGGATGCGCCGGAACTTGTCCGCCGATTCGGCGAGCCGCCCGCTCTCCATGAGGCACTCGCCCAGGTCGAAGAGGGTCTCGACGTCGCCGGGGTTCTCGCGCAGGTCGCGGAGGTACCAGCGCCGAGCCTCGTCGAACTTGCCCTGGCGCTGGAGGCAGTACGCCAGCCGGGCCGCGACGCGGGAAGGGAAGGCGGGCCCGCCCGTGGTCCCGCCTTCGCGCCCGTCCTGCGGCGCGTCGGAAGCGGCGAGCTTCATCGACTCCCGGAAGCAGGACGCGGCCCGCTCGTACCCCGCTCGGAGGCGTTTCTCTTCGATGGTCTCTCCCCGCGCCTCCGCCGCTTCCTGCTCACGGGACAAGCGTTCGATGGTCGCCTCGCCCATGTTCGCGTAGGCGTCGGCGTGGTGGCCCTCGAGCTGCAGGGCGCGGTAGAACATCTCTTCCGCGTCGTCGTGCCGCCCGGTGCGCGAGTACGCCTCGATCGCGTGGACGAAGACGTCCGACCGGTCCGCGTCGATCCGGCGTGCCCGCTCCAGGGGCTCCACGGCCTTCTCCGGCTGGTCGGCGCGGAGGTGATTCACGGCGCACGCGACCCAGGGCGTGGCGTCCTCGGGGGAACTGTGCCTGCCGGCGTCCGCGAAGGCCTGCGCCGCCGCGGCGTACTTCTCCGCCGCTTCGAGCGTCATGCCCAGATTGAAATGCCACTCGGCGCGGTCGGGCTGCTGCGCCAGGGCCTGGCGGAGCAGTTCCTCGGCTTCACGCCACCGCCCGGCCTCGTAGCACTCGTGGGCCTTCTCCACCGTCTCGTCGGGATCGCGCCACGGCTGGCTCATCGGGTCGGGGGGCAGGGGGGCGGGGGATCGTGGGGGCGGACTTCTGTCGGCTCGACGAGCGGTTGGGTGCGCGTCGGTGACACCATGGTAGGCTCGCGCCGTGCGCCCGCCGGCCGGTCCAAGTTCTAGTCCATCGACGTCGGTGCCCCGGTACAGCCGGGAACCGCTGCCGGAGCGGCGCTTTGTGCCGGGCGCGGCATGGTCCGGGCCGCGCCCTGTGCCGCGGCCGGCCCTCAGCCCAGAGTGGCCCGGCGACCCGGACGGCTGGCGCGACAGCCGCGATTACCTGTTCGGCGTCGACCTGTTCAACGCCGGGTTCGCGTGGGAGGCTCACGAGGCCCTGGAGATCGTTTGGAAGCGGCTGCGGGCCGCCGATCAGCCGCACGCGGCCTCGCACGCGGCCTCGATGGTCCGGGCGATCATCCAGGTCGCGGCGGCGCGGCTGAAGCGCGAGGTTGGAAACGAGACGGGCGTTGCGCGTCTCCGCGGGCGAGCGTCAACGAACATCGACGCGGCGCTCTCGGAACGTCGGGCGACGATGGGCGTTGACGCGCGCGGGTGGTGGGGGGCGTGCGGATCGTGGTTCGCGCACGGCGCCCCGCGGGACCCGCCCCCGCCGATCGTGCTGTCCTTCGCGTGATCCCGTTCTTCGTGGTGCGCCCGCTCGCGGCTACGCCCCGAAGGCCGCCGCCACGAGCCTCACCTGCTCCTCGGACCCCACGAGCGCCATGGACGCCGCCAGCGCCGCGTCCATGGCGGCGTCGTCCGTTGAGCCCTCGACCTCGTTGAGCCACGCCTTGGTGCGCCGCATCGCGAGGCGGGGCTTGAGCGCCAGGCGCATCGCCTCTTCCTGCGCTCGGGGAGTCACATCTTCCGGCGAGGGCACGAGCAAGCCGGCCAGCCCGCGTCCTCGCGCCTCTTGCCCCGAGATGAGTTCCGGGTCCAGCAGGAGGGCCCGGGCCGCGCCGTCCGGGAGGGCCAGTTTCAGCGCCGGGGCGGTCACCGCCGGGCTCACGCCGAGTCTGACCACGGGGTAGCCGAACTTCGCCGAGGGATCGGTGACGACCACGTCGGCCCCGCAGACCAGGGCGCAGCCGCCGGCGACGGCGCCGCCCTGCACCGCCGCCACGACGGGCACGGGGAACCGGCGCAGCGCCCGGACCGCTTTCGACAGCCCCGCGAGCATGCCCCCCAGTCGGCGTGGCTCGTTCAGGCACGCCTGCATGTCGAAGCCGGCGCAGAAGAAGCGTCCCTCGCCGCGCAGCACCAGCGCCCCGTGCTCGGGCTCGGCGGCGAGTGTGCGGAGCGCCGCGAGCAGGTCCTCGAGCATCGCCTCGGTGAGGGCGTTGCGCTTGTCCGGTCGGTCGATCACGACCTCCGCGAACGACCGCGCGCCGAGCGAGTGGCGTTCGAGGCGGATCACGGCCCGCCCCCGATCCGGACCAGGCCCCGCGCGAAGGCCCCCGCCTCCGCCAGCGCGTCTTCGTCCACCATGGTCTGGTACCCGCACCCGTGGACGGTGCGCACCAGCGTCTCGGTCGAGATGTTGCCCGGCGCGCGGCGGCCGGGCGTGGAGGCGTAGGGGCATCCGCCCAGGCCGCCCGCGGCACCGTCGAAACTGCGCACCCCGAAGCGGAGGGCTTCTTCGACGCACGCCGCCGCCGTCCCTCGGGTGTCGTGCAGGTGCAGCGTGACCGCCTTGCGCCGGAACCAACCCGAGCCGATCCGCTTCGAGACGGCTTCGAGCGCCGCCGCGATGGTCTCGGGCGTGCCGGCGCCGATGGTGTCGCCCAGGTCGATCTCGCTGACGCCCAGGTCCACGAGCATGGCGGCGACCTCGCCGACCCGGGCCGGCGCGATCGGCCCCTCGAAAGGGCAGGCCACCACGCAGGAGATGTACCCGCGAACAACCCGGGCGTTCGCGCTGCCCCGGGCCATGACCTCGCGGAAGCGCCCGATGGTCTCCGCGATGCTCGCGTTGGTGTTCTTCCGGCTGAACGTCTCGCTCGCCGCGGTGAACAGCCCGACTTTGCGCACCAGGGGCGGGTCGATGCCGGCCCGGTCGCACGCCAGGGCGTCCGCCGATTCCAGGCCCTCCAGCCCCTTCAGGTTCGGGATGAGCACGGAGAACTCCGGCGAGCCCGGCCAGGCGTTCGCGCTCTGGCTGAGGAGCGCCGCGACGCCGCGCACCACCTCGGGGGCGTCGCCCAGTTGGGGCACCCACTTGGGGCTGACGAACGAGGTGATCTCGATCTCGTCGACGCCCGCGGCGGCCAGCAGCCGCACGAGCTCGACCTTGTCCGCCGCGGCGATCGCGGAACCGTCCGGGCGCAGCGGCTCGTTCTGGAGGCCGTCGCGCGGCGAGACGTCCGTGATCCGTACCAGGTCCGACATGCGGGACGGATGCTACCGGATCGGGCGAGGGCGCGGCGGGCTCACCTGGGCGAGAACTTCTCGACCGACCCGTCCGCCCGGCCCACGTACAGGTTCCCATCCACGAACGCGTCGACGCTCAGGATCGTCCCGTCCGCCAGCGGGGCCTTCTCGATGACGTCCCCGCGCTGGGCGTCCAGCGTGAGCAGCGTGCGGGCCGCGGCGTCCCAGACCACCAGCCGGCCCTTCCGCACGGCGATGACCTCGCCCGACACCCGCTCGGCGCCGGCGCCCCGCGCCGTCCACTGTTTGGCGCCGCTCCCGGCGTCGAACGCGGTCAGCCCGGCGCTGGGCACGTCGACGATCACCGAGTTCTCGTGCACCACCGGCTGGGCGGTGAGGCGGTCCGGGGTGCGGACGCGCCAGTTGAGTTTGCCCTCGTCGGAGATCGACCACACCGACTGGTCCGTGCCGGCGATGAACACCGAAGACTCGTTGGCCGCGGGGCTGTTGTCCAGCCCGCCGAAGATCGAGCGTCGGCGTCCGAAGCTCTCCCCGGAGCGGGGGTCGAGGATGATGACGTCCCCGGCCTGGCTGACCACGGCGACCGAGCGTGTGCCGTCCTCGGCGGCGCCGCCGGTGAGCACGGGGTCGGCCCGCACGGTGCCGCCCAGGCGATAGGCCCACTGCTTGTAGCCGGTGAACAGGTTGTGCCCCAGCACCTCGCCCGTCGAGCAGCCGAAGACCGCGATGCTGCCGGAGATCACCGGGCGCGTGTTGGCCAGGCTTGCCAGGCGCTGACGGGCCTTGATCTGCCCGGTCCGCACGTCCAGCACCTGCACCTCGGATTCGGCGCAGGCGTAGAGCAGGTCGCCCGACCGCGCGTTGCCGACGAACTTCATCAGCGGCGAGCCCAGGTCCAACGACCAGCGGTTCTTCCCCGATCCCGGCTCCATGACGGTCAGGATGTTCCGCCGGTCGTGCACCGCGACCACGTCGCCCAGCGCGTCGATGAACTTGATGCCCGCCCGCGCGTCCACCTGCGGGTACCCGCGCCACTCCGGGCGATAGCCCAGCGCCAGCATCGGGTTCACGGCGGGGGCCTCCCCGGCCGGCGCTCTGGCCGGGGCCGGCGTCACGCTGTCGCCGGACCTGTCCGCTTTCGCCCCGCGGGCGCACCCCGCCGACGCCGCCAGAAGCACGCACAAACCGACCGCCTTCAAGCGGCGCGAGGACAGGGACGACACGGCTTCACCTTGGGGCATCGAGCACTCTCCGCGAAGGGACTCCCGACCACTCGTCGAATCGGGGGGCGCGAGTATACGGCACCCGGGCCACCGCCCTCGCCCGCTACCCTGTGACTCATGTTCACCGGTTTGGTTCAAGCCATCGGCGAGGTCCGCCGCGCCGAACGCCTCGGCCCCGCCCTCCGACTCACCATCGAACCCCTCGACTGGGACCACCGACCCGTCCACGGCGCGTCCATCTGCGTCAACGGCGTCTGCCTCACCCACACGGGAACCGAATCCGACAACCTGCTCACCTTCGACGCGGTCGCCGAGACGCTCGCCCGAACCACCCTCGGCTCGCTGCGCCCGGGCTCGCGGGTCAACCTTGAGCACGCCGTCCGCGCTCAGGACTACCTCGGCGGGCACAGCGTGCAGGGGCATGTCGACGCCGTGGGCCGCGTCGAGAGCATCAACCCGGACCCCGGCGACTGGCGGGTCCGCTTCTCCGCGCCGCCCCGGGCGATGGACTGCATCGTCCCCAAGGGTTCGGTCTGCATCGACGGCGTTTCGCTCACGATCACCGACACCGCCGCGGACACCTTCGGCGTCGCGCTCATCCCCACCACGCTCCGGCTGACAACCCTCGGCGAGCGGCGCGTGGGTGATGAGGTCAACATCGAAACCGACGTGATCGCCCGCACGGTGGTGGAGTTCCTGCGCCGACGCGATGAGGCCAGCGCTGCCTGACCCAGCGGCGGGTCCTCGATCTGCGGGGGCGGGTCTGCGGGGGCGGGTCTGCGGGGGCGGGTCGGTGGAGGCGGGTCGGTGGGTGCGGGAGGGGGCGGTTCTCCGCGTTCGGTCCCGCGGCGCGGTCCCGGCCCGTCCCCGATTCCGTTCACCCGGACAGGCGAAGGCCTCCGCGCCGACGAAGAAGGGGTGTCCGCGTTCCGCCCCCTTTCC
>CAZDYM010000185.1:0-5681 GCA_964509325.1 uncultured Phycisphaeraceae bacterium | reverse complement strand
CCGGGGGGCGACTTGACCCGTGCCACCGGCCAGCCCTGACTGTGACATGCCCGTCGGCCCCGACGGGCCAATCCACCGGAGTCCGCATGCCCACCGTCTACAAGACTGCTGCAGATCGCACGAAGAAGAGCGTCCGTTGGATGGTTGCCTGGACCGATGAGTTCGGGAACCGCCGTACTCGGCGCGGCTACACCGACAAGGCTCTCAGCGAGAGGCTGGCCCGCCAACTCGAGGACGCGGCACGGGCACGACGCGATGGGACTATCGATGCGGCCGCGGAACGCATGGCCGACCACTCGCGCCGCCCGCTGGCCGACCACGTCGCGGAGTACCGCGTCTACCTCGCCGCTAAGGGCAGCACGGAAGAGCACGTGGACCTGACCGAGGCCCGCATCGAGCAGGCGGGCGAGAACGCGGGCTGGAAGACCATCGCGGACATCGACGCCGCGACGCTAAGCCTGCACGTGGAGCGCCTGCGGGCCGGTGGCCGAGGCCCCGCGACCATGAACCACCACCTCCGCGCGGTGAAGGGGTTCACGCGCTGGCTCATGACGAACCACCGCCTGGCCCGTGACCCGCTCGTCGGCGTGAAGATGCTAAACGTGAGCACCGACCGTCGGCGCGAGCGGCGGGCGCTCGATGACGACGAACTCGCCCGGCTGCTCGCGGCCGCCGGCGCGAACGAGTCGGTGACCATCACGAAGCGCTACAAGCGGAAGGTCGGCCCGAAGAAGGGCGAGATTCGTCTCGGCACGCGGACGTTCACCATCCCTCGGCGCGACACGCTCTACCTGCTGGCCGCCTCGACGGGCTTCCGCGTCGGCGAGATCAAGTCGCTGACCACCCGGTCGTTCGATCTCGACGCCGATCCGCCGACCGTGACGGTCGAGGCGTCGTACTCGAAGCGACGTCGACGGGACGTTCAGCCTTTGCGACCGGACATCGCGGAGGCGCTCCGGACCACGCTCAACGCCACGCCGAGGGGAGAGCACGTTTGGCCGGGCTTGCCGCACGAGATGGCGCAGGTCATTGCGGCGGACCTCACGGCCGCGGGCATCGCGGCCAAGGACGACGCCGGGCGCGTCATCGACTTCCACGCCCTGCGGCACACGTTCATCACGCGGCTCGCCCGCTTGGGCGTGACGCCGAAGGTCGCCCAGACGCTGGCACGCCACTCGACCATCACGCTCACGATGGACCGGTACGCTCACGTCGCCTTGGCGGACTCGTCGAAGGCACTCGCCGCGCTACCGGCGCTCCCGTTGGCCAGCGCCGCCAACGAGGCCGCCGTTGCCTCCACGGGTACGCACGGACGTGAGGTGGCCCGACGGACGGGGTTGGCGACGCGCTCCCCCCACGGGCCAACGTCGGCCAACGGGGCGGGAACTGGAACGGAACCCGCGCTGCGAATCGCGCCAGATCGCGATCATGAATCGCAGCGCCCGCAGCAGCGCGCGGCGGGCAATCTGGGTCATTCCGAGTCATCGCCCGCCAACAACGCCAGCGACGCAAAACGCACCGCGGCGGCCTCGGAAGGCCGCCGCAACTCGCGTAAACGTCGGGATTTGTGCGCTCCTGGACAACCCGTGTCATCGGCTGCCAACGCGGAGGTTTCAAGCGAGGCGGACGGGACTCGAACCCGCAACCACCGGATCGACAGTCCGGTACTCTAACCAATTGAGCTACCGCCCCAACACGTTGTTTCGTCCCCGCGGGAGTTGGTCGCGGCCTTTGCGGGGCCTGGGCCGGTTCCTTTGGGGGGAGGGGAGTGTAGGCCCCGCGGCCGGGTTGTCAAGGTGACCGGGAGCGGCGGCGGCGAGGGGCTCGTCGGGCGGTTGGGTGCTCCACACCGCGGCGACGCGAGGTCCACCGTGGTCCACCGAGGTCCAACGAGGCCCACTGGGGCGCACCGCAGCGCACCGGGGCGCACTGGGGAGGCCGGGGGGCGCCGGAGGGGGCCGGGGGGAGGGCAGAGACCGGCGAGTGGACGGCGGAGCGCGGCGGGGTTTTCACCACTTCCCGCGGTTTTTCTTTTCCTTGCGGAAGTCCTGTTTGTTGCGCTCGCGGGACTTGCTCCTGGCGGCTCGGCGGTCGGCGCCGGTTGAGCCGCGGGCGTCGCGGTCGTCCTCGAACTCGCCGATGCGGAGGGCCCCGGCGAGCTGCTTGCTCTTTCCGGCGGCGCGGCGCTCGGGGTCGCTGACGGCGAGTTCCATGCGTCGCCTGGGCAGGTCGACGCCGATGACGGTGACTTCGAGTCGGTCGCCCATCGCGAAGGATCGGCCGGAGTTGCGTTCGACGAGCGCGCCGGATCGGCGGTCGAGCTGCCAGACGGCGCGTTTGCCGCCGGCGGACGATCCGCCTCCCCCCGACGCGTCGCCGGCGAAGGCGGGGAGGTCCTCCATTTTGATGAGCCCCTCGGCGAGGAACTTGTCGAGTCGGACAAAGACGCCGGCGCCGGTGACGCCGGTGACCAGGGCCGGGAAGGACTCGCCGATCTTTTCCTCCATGAGCTGGAGGACGAGGAACTGGCGGAGCTCGCGCTCGGCTTCCTGGGCGTTCTCTTCGCGGTAGTTGCAGTTCTGCCCGATGAGCAGCAGGTCGTGCTCGGATGGGCACATCGTGCTCTGCTGCATGGCTTTGCCGAGGGCGGCCCAGGCCTTGTCGTCGTCCCACCGGGGGCGGTTGCGGCCGTTGCGGGTGAGGCGGAGGAACTCGGCCAGGGCGCGGTGCGCGGTGAGGTCCGGGTAGCGTCGGATGGGGCTGGTGAAGTGCGAGTAGGCCTCGCTGGCGAGCGCGAAGTGCCCGACGTGAGCGGGCGAGTATTCGGCGCGGGTGAGCGTACGCAGCACGGCCATGTGCACGGCGGGGGCGGCGGCGGTGCCGGCGGTGGCGTCCAGGAGCGCCTGGAGCTGCTCCCGCCCGGGGTTCTTGGGGATGCGGTAGCCCGCGACCTTGATGAAGTCGTTCAACCCCTCGAACGCGCCGGGGACCGGCTCGGGGTGGATGCGGCGGAGGTGCGGGATCTGCAGCTTCTCGAACAGCCGGGCGATCGCCTCGTTCGCCTCGACCATGAACATCTCGATGAGCGTGTGGGTGTACGAATCGTCCTCGGGGCGGGCGTCGACCACCTTGCCGGTCTGTTCGTCGTAGACGAGCTCCACCTCGGGCAGTTCGAGGTGGATCATGCCCGCCTTGCGCCGGCGGTCGCGGATGCGCCGGCTGAGGCGGTCCATCATCTTCAGCGTGTCGATGAGCTGGTCGGTGTAGCGGGGCTCCGTGCGGGCGTGCTGCCTGGCCTTCTCGGGGTCGCCGTCGATGAGGGCCTGGGCCTCGATGTAGGTGAGGCGCTTGGCGGACTTGATGATGGTCTGCGAGAAGCCCTCGGCGCGGACCACGCCGGTGTCGTCGTAGTCCATCCACGCGGTCTTGCAGTAGCGTGGGACGCCCTCCTGGAGGGAGCAGATGCCGTTGGAGAGGTTCTCCGGGAGCATGGGGATGACCATGCGCGGGAGGTAGACGGAGTTGGCGCGGTCCTTGGCCTCTTCGTCCAGGGGCGAGCCGGGGTCGATGAAGTGGGCGACGTCGGCGATGTGGACGCCCAGGCGCCACAGCGGCCGGCCGGTGCGGTTCTCGGGGTGATCGGGCCCGAGTTTCTCGATCGAGATGGCGTCGTCGTAGTCCTTGGCGTCGGGCGGGTCGATGGTGATGATGAAGCGGTCGCGGAGGTCGAGGCGGACCTCGGGGTCGAATCCGTCGCCGGCGTCGGCGGCCTTGATCTCGGCATGGAAGCGGGCCGATGCCTCGCGGGCCTGCTCGACGCACGCTTCCGGGAACTCGCCGGGAAGGTTGTACGCCTCGATGACGCCGGCGGTCTCCACCGTCGGGCTGCCCGCCTCGCCCAGCACGCGGGTGATCACCCCCTCGCCGAGCTGGTGCCCCTCGGGGTGGGTGGTCAGTTCGAAGGCGACCTTGTCCCCCTCGCGGGCGTTTTTGCTGGTGGCATCGCGGATGACCACCGGCTGGGTGAGCACCTTGCCGTCGGGGTGGGCCAGCCAGAGGTTGCCCTGCTTGCGGAGTTCGCCGGTGAATGTGGTGCGTCGGCGTTCGATCACCTCGACGATGACGCCGGTGAACGGGGAGCGTCCGTCGTCGCCGCGGCGTGATCGGACGACCTTGGCCTTGACGGTGTCGCCCGAGAGCGCGTCGAGCATGGCCTCCGGGGGGACGAACAGGTCGCCGTGGGCGGTGGGCTTGAGGGGGACGATGAAGCCGAAGCCCTTGACGTTCTTTCGGAGGATGCCGACGACCTCGTCGCCCATCTTGGGGAGGGTGAGGCAGTGGTCCTTGGAGTATTCGAGATCGCCGGCGGAAGCGAGGGTGCGGATCGCCTGCATGAACTCGGGGAAGTCGTCGGGGCTGATGCGGAGGTCGCGCGCGACCTGCTCGGGCGGCGCGGGGGTGTAGGTGTCGTGCCCGAGGTGGGCGAGGAGTCTTGATTTGTACTTGAGGGCCATTGGGTGGGGTCTTGGGTCTTGAGGCGTGGGTGTTGAGGCTTGGGTGTTGAGGCTTGGGTGTTGAGTCGTGCGTCGGGAGGTTCGGGGGTCCGGGTTGTGAGGCGCGGCGCCGTGGGTGCCACGTCGGTCCCCGGCGTGGGCGTTGGAGCGAGATCATCCCGCCGGGGGCCGGCGGGGCGCCCGGGGCGTCACCCGATCATCGTCGCGACAAACCGCCTGGCTTGCGCGTCGGCGTCCTGCGCGTCGGAGAGGTCGCGAAGGGCCGAGACGCCGATCTCGTCCATGGCGGCCCGCGTGAGCTGGGCGATCCGGCCGAAGGCGATGCGGCGGGCGAGGAAGGCCTCGACGCATGCCTCGTTGGCGGCGTTGAAGACGGCCCCGCTGGTTCCGCCCTCGCGGATGACGCGGTAGCCCAACTCCAGCGCGGGGAAGCGCAGGGGATCGGGCGGGCTGAACTCGAGGCGGGAGAGCGAGGCGAAGTCGATCGCCCGCGAGCACCCGGGGGGGCGGTCGGGGAAGGTCAGCGCGTACTGGATTGGGGTGCGCATGTCCGGCGCGCCCAACTGGGCGATCACGCTGGAATCGGCGAACTCGACCATGGCGTGGACGACCGACTGCGGGTGGATGAGCACGCCGACGCGGTCGGCTTCGAGCCCGAACAGCCAGTGGGCCTCGATGACTTCGAGCGCCTTGTTGGTGAGCGAGGCGGAGTCGATGGTGACTTTCGCGCCCATGTTCCATGTGGGGTGGGCGAGGGCGTCTTCGACGCTGGCGTGGTGGACCTCGCTGAGCGGGCGGGAGCGCAGCGCGCCCCCGGACGCCGTGAGGATCACGCGTCGCACGTCGGATCGCACCGCCATCGGCGGCGGCTCGTGCCCGACGGCGCGTGAGGAGAGGCATTGCCACACGCCGGAGTGCTCCGAATCGATCGGGAGCAGCCGAGCGCCCGAGCGTTCGCAGGCGTGGGTGATGATCGCTCCGGCGGCGACGAGGGTCTCCTTGTTCGCGAGGGCCACGTGCCGCCCGCGGCGCACCGCCGCGAGCGTGGCGGGGATGCCCGCCGAACCGACCATCGCGCCGACGACCAGGTCGGCGTCGACTTCCTCGACGAGCCGCTGGGCGGCGCCGGGGCCGGTGCGGAGTTCGGCGCCCGCCGGCGTTGGCCCG
>CAZDYM010000184.1:0-5711 GCA_964509325.1 uncultured Phycisphaeraceae bacterium | reverse complement strand
GGTCAGGTCGGCGTCGATGCGGCCCTTGCGGGACAGCCAGAACGAGCGGCGCACCGTGCCGGGGGCGAACCCCTTCATCTCCTGCGTGACCATCCGCCCGAGGAAATCGAGACGGTCCCGACCGGTGACGCGGATCACCCCGCGGTGCGGGAGGTCCATGAGGACGCAGCCCTTGCGGAGGGCGGCGTACTCGGCTTCGAGTTCGCCGAACGACTCGACCACCGCGATGGAGCCGCCGCGGGCGGGGTCTCCGGGCCCGTACATGACAAACGTGGCCTCGGCCTGCTGATGGAGCGGGTTGAGCGGGCTGGCGGTGGCCATGGGTGAGGGTACGAGGGTGCGGGGCTCGGGTCACCCTCGGCGGACCCGCCGCACCCTAATCGGTAGCATGCGGCGCGTGATGGCCTCCACGTTCCCGCGTGACCGACTGTTCGAGACGTACGCGCCGCGGATCTACGCGGTGGCTCGGCGGATGTGCGGCAACGACGCCGACGCCCGGGACGTGGTCCAGGACACGTTCCTGCAGGCCCACCGACGCTGGGAGACGTTCCGGGGGAAGTCCGATCCGGGGACGTGGCTTTATGCGATCGCGGTCCGGCGCTGCCGGCGCGCGATCATCCGGCCGCGGAAACGCGGGCGTGAGATGCCCCAGTTTTCGCAGGTGGCGCCGTTCGCGGACCGGACGGTGATCGACACGACGCTGTCAGGGGCCGGGCCGGCGGAACGGGCCGCGACGGCGGAGCAGGTGGCTCTGATGGAGGACGCGGTGGCGGAACTGCCCGAGGCCTTTCGTCTGCCGCTGCTGCTCAAGGACATCCTCGAACTGTCGGTGGAGGAGACGGCGGACGTGCTGGGGATCAAGGAAGCGACGGTGAAAACGCGCGTGCACCGGGCCCGGTTGCTGCTGCGCTCGCGTCTGATGCGGGCGACGCCGCGGCGGGCGGCGCCAAGCCCGATCTACCCGCGCCGGGTGTGCATGGACCTGCTGAAGGCGAAGTTGGCGGCGATGGACAGGGGACGGGGGGTCTCGCTGGGGAAGCCGGTGGTGTGCGAGCGCTGCCGGGCGGTGTTCGCGGAACTGGACCTGACCCAGACGGTGTGCGCATCGCTGGGCAAGCGCGAGATTTCCAAGGCTTTGCGGCGGCTGCGCGGGGTTGAAAGGGAAAATCCGGGAACCCCGGTCGTGCGGCGCGCCTCGAAGGATCGACGCCGAGCGCGGGCGAAGTGACCTTTCCCGCGCCGGCTCACAGGAGCCGAGCCATGAATGCAGCGTTGGTGAACACGGGCCCGAAGCCATCGGCGGCGAGCGCCGGAACCTCGGCATCGAACGGGGTCGAGGCGTCCGAGGTGAGCCGGTGGCTGGGGGCCGGCCGCGCGGTGCTCGTCGATGTGCGCGAGCCCGACGAGCACGCGCGGGAGCGGATCGAGGGGGCCAAACTGGTGCCGCTGGGGAAGCTCACCGCGGGCGCGGTGTCGGACTTCGGGGCGGCGCGGCTGGTGGTCCACTGCAAGAGCGGGCGTCGCTCGGAGGAGGCGGTGAACCGCCTGGCGGCGTGGGGTGTCGAGGCCGTCTCGATGCGGGGGGGGATCGAGGCGTGGAAATCCGCCGGGCTGCCGGTGGTCAGGGGGCCGGGAGCGCCGATCCCGATCATGCGCCAGGTGCAGATTGTGGTCGGTGCGCTGCTGGTGGTCGGGACGGCGCTGGCGTGGTGGGTCTCGGCGTGGTTCTTGTTGGTGCCGGCGTTGCTCGGGGTCGGGCTGATGTTCGCGGGGATCAGCGGGTTCTGCGGTCTGGCGGCGGTGGTGGGGGCGATGCCCTGGAACCGTGCCGCGGCGGCCGGGGCGAAGGCGTGTGCTGTGAAGGCGTGACGGGTACTCGATGCTCGGAAGGAGCAAGCCATGACGTTTGACTATGAGGGTTGGTCGCAATCAATGAAGCAGATGAAGGGGCGGACGCCGGAGATCGCCAAGGGCTTCGGCGGGATGTTCCAGGGACTGATGGGCGCTGGGGCGCTGTCGGTCCGAGAGAAGGAACTGGTGGCGTTGGGGATCGCGCTGTCGCAGCGGTGCGAGCCGTGCATCTGGTCGCACGTTGAGAAGTGCCTGAAGGCCGGGGCCACGCCCGAGCAGGTGGCCGAGGTGGCGGCGGTGGGGGTCGTCATGGGCGGCGGGCCGGTGTACACCTACGTGCCCAAGGTTCTCGGGGCGCTGGAGCACTTCGCGTCGGCCGGCGCGTCGGCGTAGCCTGGCTACCCTGCGGGCATGGACCGCACCCACATCGATCGGTACGACGCCGGCGCGACGATCCCCGCCCGGGCCATCGCGGGGCTCTCGCGTGAGCAGTTGATCGCCGTGCCCGTAGCCGGGACGTGGAGCATCCAGCAGATCGTGGTCCACCTGTGGGAGAGCGACCTGGCGGCGCTGCACCGGATGCGGCGGATCATCGCGGAGGATCGCCCGCTGATCATCGCGTACGACGAGAGCGCGATGGCGCGGTCGTGCTTCTACGAGCACGAGGACCTCGGGCGGGTGTGCCGGATGTTCGAGGACGGGCGGCGTCTGATGGCGGGGGTGCTGCGCCGGCTTCCGGACGACGCGTTCGATCGCTTCGGCGTGCACAACCAGAACGGTAAGGTGACCCTGGGGCGGATGGTCGAGATGTACGCCGATCACCTGCGCGGGCACATGGAGCACCTGCTGAGGAAGCGCGCGATGCTGGGGGCTCCGCTGGAGATCGCGGTGCCCTGAAGCACGGCGGTCGGCGCCCCGGAGCGCGAACCGCGGGGGGCCGCGCGCGGGCGTGAACGACGCGCGTGCCGGGTGACGGCGGCCCCGTCGCGCTCGCGCGTGGTTTGCGTGTCCGCACGACGCCGGCGGACATGGGGACGGTCGAAGTTGTTACACTGGGCCGGTTGAACGTTGATCCGCTTCGCTCATCGACGGAACCCCGACCGCCCTACCGCACCGCCATGAACACCGAACTGCTGCGCCGTCTGTGTGAAACCCCCGGCATCCCCGGTCGTGAAGAGCGGGTGCGCGACCTCATCCGGCGCGAGGTCAGCGGGCTGTTCGATGAGATGGAAGAGGACGGGATGGGCTCGCTGATCTGCCGAAGGGGGCCCCGCGGGGCGGGCGGGAAGCCCCTCAAGAGCGGGAAGGCCGCGCCCACGCGCGTCATGCTCGCGTGCCACATGGACGAGATCGGGTTCTACGTGAGTTACATCGATGACGCCGGGTTCATCCGCCTCAACGCGGCGGGCGGGTTTGACACCCGGAACCTGTTCTCGCGGCGCGTGCTGGTGTGCACCAAGCGCGACGGCGACCTCGTGGGCGTGATGAACCCGGGCGGGCGGCCCGTCCACATCGCCACCGAGGAGGACAAGAAGAAGATCCCCGAGGTCAAGGAGTTCATCGTCGACCTGGGCCTGCCCGCGGCGCAGGTGAAGAAGAAAATCACCGTCGGGGACATGGTGGTGCTGCACGAGCCCTTCGTGATGGTGGGCGAGAAGGCCGTGAGCAAGGCGATGGACAACCGCGTGGCGTGCTGGCTGGGGATCGAGAGCGTGCGCGCGCTCGACGCCGCGAAGAAGCCGCACGCCGCGGAGATCTACGTCGCGTTCACCACGCAGGAAGAGGTCGGGCTCCGCGGGGCCCGGACGGCGGCGAGCAAGATCAGGCCCGACATCGGGATCGGGCTGGACGTGACGCTCTCGTGCGACACGCCCGGGGTGCCGAAGGAGGAGGCCGTCAGCGTGCAGGGCAACGGCGCGGTGCTGCACGTGATGGACTCGTCGATCATCTCCGACTTCCGGCTGATCGACGAACTCGAAGAGATCGCCAGGAAAGGACGCATCAAGGTGCAGCGGTCGATCCTGCCGCGCGGCGGCCAGGACGGGGCGGCGATCCAGCAGTCGTTGGCCGGGGCGCGGGCGGCGGGCCTGACCATCGGGACTCGGTACATCCACACCGTGACCGAGATGATCGACCTCAACGACCTCAGGGCCGGGCGCGACTTGCTGGCGGCGTGGATGCCGACCGTGAAGTGAGCGGGACCCTTCGTCCGTGGCGCTGAAGTTCGAGATCCTCGCGAGATCGGCGACGACGCGGGCCCGCGTCGGGCGCGTCGCCACGGCGCACGGCGACTTCGAGACGCCGGTGTTCATGCCCGTGGGCACGCAGGGGACGATCAAAGGGCTGGTGCCGCCGCTGGTCGCCGCGACGGGGTCGCGGATCATCCTGGGGAACACCTACCACCTGATGCTGCGGCCGGGCTCGGGACTGGTGGCCCGGTTGGGCGGGCTGCACGCCTTCGCGGGGTGGCCGGGGCCGATGCTGACGGATTCCGGCGGCTTCCAGGCCTACTCGATGAGCGACCTGAACACGGTGACGGACGACGGCGTGACGTTCCGCTCCGTGGTGGACGGGTCGAGGGTCGAACTGACCCCGGAGCGTTCGATCCGGGTGCAGAACGAACTCGGCGCGGACATCATCATGGCGTTCGACGACTGCCCCCCCAGCGTGGACCCGACGCAGCAGAGCCGGGCGGCGCAGCGGCTGATGGCGACGCAGCAGAAAACGGTGGCCCGCTCCAAGCGTCCGTACGACCACGCCAAGCGGCTCGACGAGGCCAACGAGCGGACGGTGCGCTGGCTGGAGCGGTGCAAGCGGGCCCACCAGCGCCCCGAGGACCAGTCGCTGTTCGGGATCGTTCAAGGCGGAACGGACCTCGATCGGCGCACGCGCTCGGCGCGGGACGTGACGGGGATCGACCTGCCCGGGTACGCCATCGGGGGCGTGGCGGTGGGGGAGGGGTTCGATCAGATCGTGAGGGTGGTCGAGCACACGGCGCCGCTGCTTCCGGAGTCACGCCCGCGGTACCTCATGGGGGTGGGCTACGAGCGGGACATCGTGGCGGCGGTTCGGGCCGGGGTGGACATGTTCGATTGCGTGCTGCCGACGCGGAACGGCCGGAACGCCAACGCGTTCACGCCGACGGGGACGATCCGACTGCGCAACGCGCAGTACGCCGATGATCCGCGTCCGCTGGATGATTCGTGCGATTGCCTGGCGTGCGATCCGGCCGGGCACGGGTGGGTGTTCCCCGCCGCTCCTGCCCGAACAACGCCTGAACACGGGGGGCTCGGCGCGCCCGGGGTGTTTTCGCGGGCGTACTTGCGGCACCTGTTCATGGCCAAGGAGATGTTGGGGCCGATCCTGGTGAGTTTGCACAATGTTCGGCATTTCCAACGCCTCATGGTTGATATCCGGTCGGCAATCCGGGAAGATGACTGGTCCGCTCTTGCCCGGCAGTGGCCGGTGACCTCGGCGGCGTCTCCGCCGGACTGTGAGGAGCCTCCTTCGCGAACGTGAAGCGAGGCCGGGCAGGCCGTCGGGACGCCGGGGTTCCCGTTCCGCTCCGCTTTGTTGTGCTCGGCGGGCGAGCCCTCCCCCCACCAATCGGCGCGTGCCGACCTTGGCGGTGGTTGTGTCACCACGGTTCGGCCCGATCGAAAGGGCGAGCCTTCCTGACGGAGTTTGAATGTCGATGGATCAGATGCAGACGGAGCAGGCGGGGTGGAACCAGTTCGGAACGTGGGCGGTCCTGGCTCAGCAAGCGCCGCCGATCGCCGGTGGAAAGGGTGACGCGCAGCCGGTGACGACCGCGGCGCCGACGGCTGGGACGGCGGCTCAGCCAGGCGCCGGCGCGACGG
>CAZDYM010000183.1:0-5720 GCA_964509325.1 uncultured Phycisphaeraceae bacterium | reverse complement strand
CTGCGCGCAGCGCCAGGCGCAGCGGAAGGCGTCGGATGGGGCCGGAAACGAGCAGAAACAGGGGAATGGCACGGACCGCGTCGAAGCGCGGAACTCCGCAGCCAACCCTCAAAGTGGGCGGGACTTGCGGCTCGTTTCCGCAAGTCCCGGTGTTTCGGAAGAATGGAGCCGGGGGGAATCGAACCCCCGTCCCGAGACAGTCCGCTCGACGCCTCCACGTGCGTCTCTGGCGATTGATCTCGGCAGGCCTCCGCCGCCAGCGGCGTCGGACCCTGCCCAGCCCCTGATTGCTTCTCGTCTCCCGCGCACCGGGGCGCAGAGGGGAGTACCAGCCCGATGTCATTCATCCCCGCCCCATCGGGCGTCGGGCGGGGATGATGCCGCCTGGATTAGGCAGCGAGAGCGTAGTTGCTGTTGGCAACTGAGATTGTGCACGCTTGGTATCGCGGCCCGCGTGCGCCGCGGCACGCCGCGTCGAACTTTCCCTGTCCGGTCGAAACCGATCGGCCCCGCTTGTCAAAGAGCCGCAGATTCTAGGCGCAAAGAGGTGCCCGCACACAGGCACGAAGTGCGCGAACGCGCCCGCACGGCCCGCCACCGGCTCGGCCTTCCGAGGCGGATGCCCGAGCCGGACTCGCAGCCCGCCGCGCGATCAGCACCGTCCGAATCACTGCGTGCCCGTGCCTCGATGCCCGCGTGCCTTCCCCGTCAGCACGAACTCCCGAACCTTCCGAGAAACGTTGTCAGGTCCGCCGTGTTCACGGCACCGTCGCCGTTGATGTCGCCCGCGGTGCCCGGCGTGACCGCCTGCCCAAACCGCGCCAGCATCGCCGTGAGGTCGGCGGTGTTGACGACGCCGTCGCTGTTGAAATCGCCCGGACAGACGGCGGCGGGGGTGACGGTGATGATGACGTTGTCGAGGCCCTGGTCGGAGACGTTCAGACCGCCGCCGGTGCCCGAGGCGAGGGCCCGGTAAAAGCCGACCTCGATCGGCGAGCCGGAGGTGGAGAAGTTGGGCTGGAGTGATTCGTCGATCCCGTTGATCGAGTCGGCCGAGTCGAGCGCGAAGAAGTCGTTGCGTGTGTGCGGGCCGGCGCTGACCGGCTGCCAGTTCAGGACGGCGTCGGTGTCGGCGGTTCCGGCGATGTACAGGATGCCGTCCTGACGGACCGCCGGGCCGGTGCGCTGCTCGACCAGCGCGCCCGGGTAGCCGCGGGCGTCCTGCTCGACCTTGATCGACGCCAGCGCGCCGCGGGCGCTCGGCACGTACACATACCCGGCCCGCAGATGAACGGCGAACACGGTGGACTGGGTGCAGCAGTTCGGCGCGGCGGAGGTGCTGATCTGCACGCGGCGCATCGCGTCCGGGTTCCCGCCGGAAGCATGCCGCACCGACGAGGCCGATCCGCCCAGCCCCGACGCGGAAAGAACGACGGTCCAGTTCTGCACGAGCAGCTCCCCGTCGGCGATCACGTCGGCCGCTTGGGCGCAGGCTGCGGCGGCGAGCGGGACCGCCTCGACCCAGGCCGACAGCCACCGGCGAAGCCGGGGCGCGATGAACAGCGGACGGTGATCGCGGCGCTCACGCGGGCAAGCCATGGGCCGGCAAGGCTACCGAGCCGTCCCGTGGCCGCAAGACAAAACCCCGACCGGAGCCGGGGCGAACGTGCGGATTCGGGCTGTGATCGGGATGGGCGCGACGACCCGGAACCGCGATCAGTACGCGAAGTGGGCGAACGCCTTGTTGGCGTCGGCCATGCGGTGCACCTGGTCGCGGGTGGCCATCGCCTTGCCCTCGCCCTTGCTCGCGGCGAGCAACTCGTCGGCCAGACGCAGGTGCATCGGGCGGCCCTTCTCGGCGCGGCAGGAGTTGATGATCCAGCGGAACGCCAGGCTCTGGCGACGACGCGGGCCCACCTGCATGGGAACCTGGTAGTTGGCGCCGCCGACGCGCTTGGACCGCACCTCAACGAACGGCTTGGCGTTCTCGATGGCTTTCTCGAAGACTTCGAGCGGGCCGGGCAGGCCGCCGGGGTGCGGCGTCTTTTCCAAGCGGGTCTTGATCTCGTCCATCGCGTCGTACACAACCCGCTGGGCGACGGACTTCTTGCCGTCCCGCATGATGCAGTTGATGAAGCGGGCCAGCACCTTGTTCTGGAAGCGGGGGTCGGGGCGAAGCTGATCCTCTGAAGCGGTCCATCGTCCGGCCATCGAAATCTCCTTGATCTCCCCTTGGGGGAGCAACCTGGCTCATCGGGCGCCCGCCGCACGAGCGGACCGGGCCGCCTGTCTGTTCACCCCGAGGCTCGGCCAAGAGCGTTCGGGATTACTTGCCTGCCGAAGGCACGAGGCACTGGGCATCAGGCACGAGGCTTCGGAAAAAACTGGGTGATCCTCTGGGCTTTCTGCAGTTTTCTGGCCCCAGTGCCCAGTGCCTAGTGCCCGATGCCTGCCGCCTTCGGCGGCTTACTTCTTCGCCGCGCCGGCCTTGCCGCGCTTGGCGCCGTACTTCGAGCGGCCCTTCTTGCGGCCCTCGACGCCGAGGCAGTCGAGCGACCCGCGGACGACGTGGTAGCGCACGCCCGGGAGGTCGCGGACGCGCCCGCCGCGGACCAGAACGATCGAGTGCTCCTGCAGGTTGTGCCCCTCGCCGCCGATGTACGCGGTGACTTCCTTGCCGTTGCTCAGGCGGACGCGGCAGATCTTCCGCAGCGCCGAGTTCGGCTTCTTGGGGGTCATGGTCTTGACCTGCAGGCACACGCCGCGCTTCTGCGGGCACTGGGCCAGGTCCTTGTTCTTCTTCAGCTTGGACTGAGGAACCCGGGGAGCGCGGATGAGTTGGTTGATCGTCGGCATGGTGAGGTTCGGTCGGATCGAAGAGAACAGGGTCGGCGGATCAAGATCAGTGAAAGGGCGGCGATCCAGCCGCCGGCCACCCAAGCCCAGAAGCCGAATCGATCCAGAGAGCGGGGGCCGCAGAGGCCAAGAACTGGGACGGGGGCGAAGGACGAGGGGCGGGGGCGAAAGACGGGGGAGAGGATGAAAGGCACACAGAGCAAAGGGCCGGTGCCCAATGGGACGGAGCATCCATCGATTGGACGACCTCCCAAAGCACACGGCACCCACTCCCCGCTTGCCCGAGGAACTGGGGGGAGACGAGTATAGCGGCGAGACCGGGAAAAGCAAGGCGTCGCAACTGCGATGTTCGCTATGTGTTTGGTCCATCTCGGCACCAACTCGGGCGGAGCCCGGACGGCCTCACCCCAACGGACAGGTCGCATCGGACATCGATCAGCACGTCCGCACGGCGGAAGGCCCATCGAGAGGCTCTCAACGGTTCGGGCGCACACCAAGTCCAACGCCAAGATGGCCGGCTCGCGCTCGGACGGCGGGCCCTGCCCCTACGGTGCAGCCTCCCGGTTTGCCCGGCGGGGCCGGTGTGCCTTCGCGGGAACGCGCGCGGGTGATCTCACGAGCGACCGGCAGCGGAACACCGCCGACGTTGTGTGCTTCCTCGGACTTTTCGGCCAGCCCGCCGAGCACCGGCGGCGGCGCGGACACGAACGGCGACGGCTCGGGGATCACCAGCGACCTCGTGCCGCTCCTTGGGCGATTCGGCGCGCCGAGCCCGTGAGCCCCGCGGCCCGCACCCCTTACCGGCGCATCGCGCGCACATTCCCCGCGGCGTCCTCGACCAGCACCTCATCGGCCTCGACCAGGAACAGGCCGTGGTCGATCACGCCTTCCATGGCGTCGAGTTCGCGGGCGAACTCCTCGGGCGGGCGCGTGCCCGGCAGGGTCGCGTCGATGACCAGGTTGCCGTTGTCGGTGAGGTATTCCTTGCCGTCTTTCTGGCGGACGGGGCCGGCGAGGCCGAGGTCGGCGAGGCGACGCGTCACCGACGCCAGTCCGAAGCGCATCACCTCGATCGGCAGCGGCATCTTCTCGCCCAGGCGTTGCACGAGCTTCGCGTCGTCGATGAGATACAGCCGGCCCACCGCCAGCCCGCCGCGGGCGTGCGGCTTCACGGCGGCGGCGACGATCTTCTCACGCGTCATCGCCCCGCCGCGGCCCTTGACCATCCGCAGTTGCGGATCGACCTCGTCGGCGCCGTCGAACAGAAAATCGACGCTCACGGCACGCTCCATCGGGATCACCTTGAGGCCGAGCTTGAGCCCCAGGTCGTGCGACGCCACGCTGGTGGCGACGCAGGTGATCTCCAGCCGCTCCCGCGCCACCTTGGCCGCCAGCGCGTGGATGGCCCGCGTCGCGGCACGCCCGGTGCCGAGCCCCACCGTCATGCCGGCTCGCACCCCGACCACCGCACGCTCGGCGAGCGGGTCGGGGCCGAGCGGCGCGGGGCTCGGTGTCGGCGCGGCGGGAGACATGGCCATACAGACAATCTATCCTCAAACGTCCGCGTGCCCGAGCTGACCCCGTGACTGAACTCACCCCGCGTGGCCGACGGCATCACCGATGGACGACGCACTGGACATGATGAAGGCCCGCGTCCGTGCCGAGGCGCGCCGGACCATCGGCTCGCAGACCGCAGAGGCGGCGGCCCAGGCCTCCCGACACGTGTGCGAAAGGCTCATCGACCGCCTGCGATGGGCGAACGTCGGCGGCGTGGTCCTGGTGTACCTCTCAAAGCGCTTTCCAGCCGGCGGTCGAGATGAGCCCGACCTGACGGGTTTCATCGACGGCATCCGCGCCCTGGGCCCCGGGCCGCCAACGCTCGCCGCCCCGCGGGTGGACTGGGACCACGGCACGATGCGGGCCGTCGCCCTCTCCTTCGAGCCGGGCGGGGCCATCCGGACGGAGGTTCGCCGTCACGGCGTTCCAGAGCCCGTGGTCGGGCCGGGAGTTCGGCAGTTCGAGCCGCAGCAGGTCGGCGTCGTCCTGGTTCCGGGGGTCGCGTTTGACGAAAACGGCGGACGGGTCGGGCGGGGAGGTGGGTTCTACGATCGGTTCCTGTCCCAATGGAGGGCCGCCCGGCTCGGTTCGGTCCGGCCCGGGCTCGATTCCCCGGGGCCCAGGGTCATCGGGGTGGCTTTCGACGTGCAAGTTCTGCGCGAGGTGCCCCGCGGCCCGCACGATCAGGTGATGGACGCGATCGTGACCGAACGCCGATGGATAAGCGGTTGACCGCCCGATCCGGGCCGCTTCCCTCCCGCCCGGGCGTGATGCCCGTGCCCCGGTGTGCCGCTGATCGGGGGTGGTGGGGGAGTCTCGTACGGACTCTCGATCCCATTTTCTGATGTGAGGACCAACGCCATGGCCCTGCCTTCTCAAGTTGCCCGCCCGATGTCGGTGTCCGCGACCAAGTTCAGCGCCTCACGCCGCGCCATGCCCGCGCGGAGGGTGCTCGGGTGGGGCGCGCTGCTGCTCGTGGTGATCGGCTTCACCTGGTGGGCGCTCTCCGGCCGCGGCTCGGTGGGCGGTGCGGCGACGAAGGAACTCAGCGCCGAAGACGCCGCTCGCCTGGCGGCGATGGAGGCGGCGCAGGCGGCCCCCGCGCTCCCGACCGGGGGGCAGCCCGTCCCGACCGGGACGCCTGTGGTCACCAACCCGCCTTCGATGAAGAGCGACCCCGCCCCGGCCTCGTTGACCATGGGCGCGCCGGTCGCCCGCGGCGACTCCTCCGCCGCCCGCGAGAGCGGCCCCCGCCTGACCGTCGAGAGCATCCTGGCGAGCAATACGCCCCGCGGCAGCGCTCCGGG
>CAZDYM010000182.1:0-5730 GCA_964509325.1 uncultured Phycisphaeraceae bacterium | reverse complement strand
CGCCCCGCCCGCGATGGACGTTGTGAGCGAGGCGCGCCGGGCCGAGCGGCTGGGCTCGCTCTTCGGGGGGCTCCCGCTGAGGGCCGATCAGTTGACACGGTTCGCGCAGACCCCCGGCGCCGCGGAGGACCCGTGGGACGTGCTGCTGAGCACCACCGCGACCGACGAGCACGCGGCGCTCGAAGCCCTGGCCCGCCAGTACGGGCTGCAGTTCGAGGTCGAGCCGCGGGCGCAGGAGTCGGCGGAGCGGTTCTACAGCGTGGTGCCGGCGGGGGCGGCGCGGCGGCACCAGGTGGCGGCGCTGCGCTCCGATGGTCACGTCATGACCGTGGCGACGAGCCAGCCGCTGCAGCCCGCGGCCTTTACGATGCTGGAGCGTCTGGTCGGGATGCCCCTGGAGGTGGTGCTGGCCCCGCGGGCGGCGGTGGGCAACCTGATCAACCGCGGGTACGAGGCCAAGCAGGACCTGGTGACGGAGATCGTCGAGGACCTGCCGCTGGACGAGCGCGAGCTCGAGAACGCCGCGAGCAGCCTGGGGCAGGCGACGGACCTGCTGCAGCTGGCGCGGCAGACGCCGGTGATCCGGCTGGTGAACATGATTCTGTTCGAGGCGCTGCGCCGGCGCGCCAGCGACATCCACATCCAGCCTCTGGAGACCCGGCTGGTGATCCGGTTCCGGATCGACGGGATGCTGGTGGACGCGTTCAGCCCGCCGATGAGCCTCGGACCGGCGATCACCAGCCGCATCAAGGTGATGGCCGAACTCGACATCGCCAACCGGCACAGCCCGCAGGACGGGCAGACGACCGTCCGCATCGGCAGCCGCAAGATCGACATCCGCCTCTCGTGCGTCCCGACTATCTTCGGCGAGCGGCTGGTGCTGCGCCTGCTGGACCAGAGCCAGACCAAGCTCTCGCTGGACCACCTGGGCATGGCGGCGCCGATGCAGCAGCAGCTCATCTCGCTCATCGACCGGCCCAACGGGATGGTGCTGGTGACCGGGCCGACCGGCAGCGGCAAGACGACCACGCTCTACGCGGCGATGGAGAAGATCGACCGCTCCTCGCGGAACGTGATGACCATCGAGGACCCGGTGGAGTACCACCTGGAGGGGATCGCGCAGGTGCAGGTGAACGTGAAGCGCGGCGTGACGTTCGCCGCCGGGCTGCGCAGCCTGCTGCGCCAGGACCCCGACGTGATCCTGGTGGGCGAGATCCGCGACGCGGAGACGGCGCAACTGGCGGTGCAGGCCTCGCTGACGGGCCACCTCGTGCTGGCGACGCTGCACACCAACGACGCCCCCAGCGCCATCAGCCGCATGCAGGACATCGGCATTGAGCCGTACCTCATCGCGTCGAGCCTGCTGGCGGTGCTGGCGCAGCGGCTGACGCGGAGAGTGTGCCCGCAGTGCCAGGGCAAAGGGCAGGCGCCGCTGGCCAACGCGCCGAGCATCATCGGGCGGTGCGAGCGCTGCTTCGGCGGGGGTTTCTCGGGGCGGCTGGCGATCTACGAGATCATGCCGGTGAGCGACGAGGTGCGGAAGTTGACGATGACGACGGCGGACGCGATCGCGATCCGCGAGCTCGCGATCCGTGAGGGGATGAAGACGATGTGGGACGACGGACGCGAGAAAGTCGCGCGGAATCTGACGACGGAGACGGAACTGCGGAGGGTGCTGGCGTGAGCAACCGAGAAGCGAGGACCGGGAAGCGAACAAACGGGGCACGAGGGCCGCGGTGCGTCGCGTTCTCGCGCCTGGGTTTTCGGCGTTGGTCTTGAGTCTTTCCCATGCCCGTCCCCGCTCAGTCCCAGTCCTACCTGTTCCGAGCCATGACGCCCAGCGGGGGCACGCGCGTGGGGGTTCGGGCCGCGGGTGATCCGGCGGCGCTCGCCGAGGACCTCAAGCGCGAGCAGCTCCTGCTTTTGAAGGCGTGGAAGCTCCCGCTCGGGCCGGCGCCGGCGGCGCGGTTCCCGCTGAAGGACGATGCCGCCATGAACGAGCAGTTGCACACGCTGCTCTCGCGGGGGGTGCCGCTGGTGGAGGCGCTCGAGGTGGCGTCCAGCGTGGTTTCCCCCGCCTCGAAAGTGACGGTGGACAAGCTCCGCGAGGCGGTGGCGTCGGGCACGTCGTTCTCGCTGGCGTGCGAGCGGCTGGGGGTCTTTGATCCGGTGGCGATCGCGGTGTACCGGTCCGCCGAGCGGACCGGTGACCTCGCCGGGGCCGGGAACCGGCTGGCGCAGGCGGCGCGTCGGCGTCTGGCGATCTCGGGCAAGGCGGTCACGGTGATGATCTACCCGGCGGTGGTCACCTTCATCGCGCTGATCCTGTTCACCGGGCTGATGGTGTTCCTGGTGCCCAGGATCGCCGAGCAGATGAGCCAGTTGGGGGCGAACATCCCGCGGTTCTCGGCGTTGGTGTTCGGCGTCGGGGTGTGGCTGAACGCCCACTTCGGCCAGGTGCTGATCGGGCTGGGCGTGGTGCTGGTGATCCTGATCGCGGTCCGGCGGGCGGTGTTCGAGTGGCTCAAGGGGCTCGGCTCGCGTCTGCCCGGGGTGGCGCCGCTCCTGCTGTCGGTCGAACTGACGCGGTTCTTCAGCGTGCTGGCGGCGATGACCCGCACGGGCGTCCCGCTGTCCGACGCGCTCGCCACCGCCGTCCCGGTGATCACCGACACCTCGCTGCGGACCCAGCTGGACCAGCTCCGCAAGAGCCTTGTCGAGGGCGGCGTGCTGCGCGTGCTGCTGGACCGCGTCGAGGCGCTCCCGCTGGCGACGCGCCGGCTGCTGGTCGCCGCCGAGCGGGCCGGCGACCTCGACTCCGCGTTCGACACCCTGAGTGCCGACATGGCGGCGGAGGTCGAGAAGCGCTCGGCCCGGCTGCTGGCGCTGCTCGAACCGATGGTCATCGTGGCGATGTTCGCGGTTCTCGGGCCGCTGATCATCGCGATCGCGATCCCCCTGATCTCGTTCACGGGCAACCAGCCGTGAGGGCCGGCGGTATGGGTCGGGGCGAGCGGGGGCCGGGCATCGGGGTTCGGGCCCAGCGCCGCGCCGGGGAGGCGACTCGTCCATGCGCCGCGGCACCGAGCCGGGTTCCGGCGCCCCGAACCGCGCGCAAGCCCCGCCTACCATGATGTCATGAGGAATCTCGCCATGAACACACGACGCGCAACCCGCCTCCCGGGTTTCACCCTTGTTGAACTGATGATCGTGCTGGTCATCATCGCGGTGCTGGCCGGGGTCGCCGTCTTCAACTTCCGCGGCCAGGTCGATAACGCCAAGAAGCAGGCGACCATCGCCAAGATGAAGCAGATCAAGACCGCCCTCAACACGTATTACGGTCAGTACAGCGCCTACCCGCCGGTCGCTTCGCAGGGCGGCGGGCTGCCGCTGTTGATCCAGGCCGGCCTGCTGACCCAGGCGGCCGCGAAGGACTCTTGGGACACCGAGTTCCAGTACTACTCACCCGCCGGCAACTGGCCCTTCGCGTTGGTGAGCCTGGGGGCCGACAAGCAGCCGCAGACCGCCGACGACATCACCGAGTACCCCGACCAGTGATGCGACGGAAGCCCACCCACCGCGTCCGCCGATCGCAAGCCCCGCGTCCACGGCCGCGCGGGCTGACGCTGATCGAGGTGGTCATCGCGCTGGCGACGCTGGTGGTTGCGGCGGGGGCGCTGCTGGGTGGATCGACGTTCATCGCGAACATCGCCGCTCGGAGCCAGGTCCGGTTGGACGCGACCGAGGTGGCGCACCGGGTCCTCCTGCAGCACATGGAGGACACACGGTTCTGGGACACCCAGCCCAAGCGGACGGAGCTCAACGGGCGGTACTACGCCTTCACGCTCGCCGAGGAGGTGGTGCTGGCGGATGACATGTCGCGGCCGCCATCGGGGCTCGGGGGGACGTCCGGGGGGGGTGGCGCGGGCGTCAACGGCACGCGCGTGACCTATACCAGCAACGCCATCGGCGCCTCGCGATCGGACGACCGACTCAAACCCATGAACCGCGTGGTGGTGAGGGTCTACCCCGACGACGACAACACCGGCCCGGCGGCGAAGATCGCCGCCGCGGAGATCACCCGCTACTACATGTGGCACGGAGCCTTTGACGAGGAAGACGTGCTGGAAGAAGTGAAGCGCCGGTTCGGGGCGGAACTGGACCAATCCGGCCTCGGGGCCGGCCCCGGCGGGCGCTAGCACAGGGCCAATGTCTTGAACGCAACCACCCCTCCATCCTCTCGAACCACGTCCCCGCCGGGTGGCGTGGGGTTCGATCCCGGGGCGGGCTTCACCGCTGTGGAACTGCTGCTGGCGCTCGGTCTGGCCGCGGTCGTGTCGCTCGCGGCGTTCGGGCTGCTGTTCACGGTGTACCGCGCCGAGAGCGCCGGGCAGGCCAGGTTCTCGGATGAGGCCGAGCTCCAGATGCTCCAGCGGGCGGTGCGGGCGCTGTCGCGGAGCGTGACCTGCAAGAAGCCCGCCGAGATCGACTCGGTCGACGCGCCGGTGTCGGAGACGGTCGTGGCGGACATCGAGGCCCGGCTCCGCGAGCAGATGGACCGCTCCGGCCAGCCGTACACGCCCGAATCCGTCCGCGCGCAGGCCATGGAGGAGGCCCGTCGCGTCGCGCGTGAGCAGGCCGCGGCCCGGGGCGACGAGCGCGAGAAGATCCCGCCGAGGTTCGAGGTTCGCCTCGACGCGTCGAGCAGCGGCGGAGCGGTGCCCGTGCTCGAGGCGTTGCTGACCGAATCGCCGGTGCCGCCGGTGTGGAGCCCCGACCCCGAGGAGCGCCGGCGCGCCATGGCGGGCAACCTGGTGCGGGGCGTGATCGAGGGGGTGCGCTCCGAAGACTTTGAACGGAGCGGCTGGACGCTGCAGTGGCGCGCCATCGAGCCCCCCGCCGAGCCGGTGGTGCTGGCGCGGCGCATCGCGGGGTGGGAGTGGAGCGTGCTGCCGCGGAAGCAGCACGCCAACAAGGCGGTCGCGTTCGTCGAGACCGCCGCGGCCTGGTATGACTCGGATTACCCGCGGGCGCTGCGGCTGCGGGTCGCCGGCATGGGCGGCACGATGAACGACTGGACTTTCGACATCCCGCGTCCCATCGCCGCGGTGGTGGATGTCGGCGACGGCCCCGAGGCACGCTCGCAAGAGCAGCGTCAGGCCGAAGGGATCGAGGACCTGATCGACGGCGACGGCGACGGCGACGGCGACGGCGGCTCCGGCGCGCGGCCGGATGCGGCCGGGCCGGAAGGGAAAGGTGGCCGATGAGCGCTGCCACTCGGAGCGTCGGCCCCGCCCGGCGCGGGTATGTCTTCCTGGTGGTGCTGCTCGTGCTCGTGATCGGGCTGATCATGATCTTCGTGGGCGTCGAGCGGGCCGGGGCGCAGGCGGCGATCGTCGAAGAGCGCATCCGCGACTACCAGCGTCATCACGAGGTGCTCGGCGTGCGCGACCTGATCGCGGAATGGCTGCAGAAGCCCGGCAAACGTGACGCGCTCATCCGCGCGGCGCAGGACGGCGCCACGTTCTTCGACGCGGCCCTGCCGGGCAACGTGTTCATCTCCGCCCGGGCGGAGGACGCGCAGGGGGCCGTCCGTCTCCCGGACGCGGGCATCGAGGACCCGCAGGTCCTCTTCGCGCTGAACGACCTGGTCAGCCGCCTCCCGCCCGACCGCGCCGACCTGGTCCGGGCCGCGGGGGCCCCGCAGGTGAGCCTGTCGGGCGCGCCCGA
>CAZDYM010000181.1:0-5753 GCA_964509325.1 uncultured Phycisphaeraceae bacterium | reverse complement strand
GGGTGATGAACCCGGGCTTCGGCAGGCCGCACGTGTCGTGCGCCGAGCTGTGCATCCTCGGCGGCGTCCCGCCGGTGCTGGTGGTGCGCGCCCCGCACGCCGCGAACGGGCGGGCCGAGGGCGAGTGCCACCTGCTGACGAGCGCCGACGGTGAGGCGGCCAACGCGATGGTGCGGGGGTGGATCGGCCGCCCGGTCCGCGTCGAAGGTGTCCTTCGCTCGGCGCGGCACGATTCCGGCTGGGGCTCTATCGCGGTGTCGAGGATCGCGCCGGCGCGCTGAGGCGCGCGTGCGCGTGCTCGATCAGCGGGCGCAGCACGCCGTCACCGAGTTTGCCCGGCAGCAGCGTGCGCGGGTTGAAGCACTTGGTGCCGATCGCGACGTGGTCCGCGCCGGCGTCGGCGTAGTCGTCGATGTCGGCGGGCGTGGTGATGCCCCCGCCGCCGATGATGCGGAGATCGGCGACGCCCATCGCGAGGGCGCCGGCTCGGACCTCGCGCAGGCACTGGATGGAGACCGGCTTGAGCGGCTTGCCGCTGACGCCCCCGGCGGGCACGGGGATGGTGTTGCAGCAGTGCAGCACGCGGACGCCGGCCGCGAGGGCCTGGCGGACCATGTCGGCGTAGTTCACCGGGGGGACCTTCACCACCAGCAGCGCCCCGACGCCGGCGCAGCGCGCCAGCGCGCGCTCGAACAACCAGTCGGGCCAGTTCACGTGCCCGACGTTCGGGCAACTCATGTTGAGTTCGACGCCCAGCGGGCGGAGTTCCGCCGCGACGGCGGTGAGGCGGTCCCACTCGGCGCCGTCGAAGCCGTGGATGCTGACGAGTTTGTCGGAGAGATCGATCCTGCCCGAGCGGGCGCGGTCGGCGAGCCAGTCGATGCCGGGGTTCCGCAGGCCGATCTTGTTCACCCACGCGCCGAGGCTGGGCGAGTAGCGGACGGTGCGGAGGACCCGCCACAGGCGCCCGGGGCGGCGCAGGTTGGTGAAGGTGCCGAGGGTCGGCGTGGCGGACTTTCCATCGAGTTCGGTGGGCTGGATGTAGTTGCCGAAGGGGGCGGAGATGATCAGCGGCCGGAGGCTGGGCGGTCGGGGTGGCATCGGGTCATCAGGACGGCAGGACGACGATGTCCCTTGGATCGATCCGGAGGGTGGCGGCGCCGCCGGGCTGGTGGGTGTCGGCGTCGGGGCCGCGACGGGCGCCGGCGGGGTGGAGCTCAAAGACCTTGACGCGCACGCCGCCGGGGAGTTCAACGTGGTGCTGCGACATCTCGCCGAGGTAGACGGACTCGACGACACGCCCGGTCAGTTGCGTGCCCGCGGCGGCCCCGGACGACGCGCCGGCGGCGGAGGCGGGTCCGAGGGCGATGGCCTCGGGGCGGATCGAGCACGTCACTTTCTGACCGGGCGCGAACGTGCGAGACGAGCCGTCCTCGGCGGCGTGCAGCGAACCCGCCGCGGCCTTGACGGTGACCTCACCTCCGCCGGACCTTTCGACAACCCCTTCGATGAAGTTCGTCTCGCCCAGGAAATCCGCGACAAACCTCGAGCCCGGGCGGTCGTAGAGCGCCTTGGGCGTGCCGGCCTGGGCGATGACGCCCATGTCGAGCACCGCCATCCCGTCGGCCATGCTGAGGGCTTCTTTCTGATCGTGCGTGACATACACCGTGGTGATGCCGGTCTCTTTGCAGATGCGCCGGATCTCGTGGCGCATCTCGAGGCGGAGTTTGGCGTCGAGGTTGCTCAGCGGCTCGTCCAGCAGCAGCACGCTGGGACGGACCACCAACGCGCGGGCCAGGGCGACACGCTGCTGCTGACCGCCCGAGAGCTGGTTCGGCTTGCGCTCGGCGTACTGGTCCATGCGGACGCTGGCGAGGGCTTCCACGGCGCGTCGTCGGCGTTCGTCCCGAGCGACCTTGCGGACCTTGAGTCCGAACTCCACGTTCTGCAGCACCGTCATGTGGGGCCACAGCGCGTACGACTGGAACACCATGCCGCAGTTCCTCTTGGCGGGCGGGGTGTGGGTGACATCGCTCCCGTTGAAGCGGATCGAGCCGGCGGTGGGGTCGATGAAGCCGGCGATCATGCGGAGCAGCGTCGTCTTGCCGCAGCCAGAAGGTCCGAGCAGGAAGAACAGGTGCCCGGCGGGGATGGTGAGCGAGATGTCGTCGACGGCCCTGGTGACACCGGCGCCCAGGAAGGCCTTGTAGTGTTTGGAGAGGTTCGAGATGGCGATGGTGGTGGACATGGGGGGAATGGTGGGCGGTAGAGTAACCGCCGCGGCGGATCGGAGTGCGGCGGCCACGACCCCTACGATGCGCCGTGGAGCCGAGGCCCGACGAGTTCGAGCATGCGGAGCCCGGTGCCGACGGCGGGGAGCACCTGTCCGAGCGCGTCGACGCCCGCCCGCCCCCCGAGCCCGACGAGCCGCCGGGCATCAGGCTGCCGCGGCTTCTCGAGAAGGCCCGCGCCCTGCCGCGGGTCCCCGGCGTGTACCTCATGAAGTCCGCCGACGGCGTGGTGCTCTACGTCGGCAAGGCGGCGCGCCTCCCCGACCGGGTTTCGTCGTACTTCGTGCCCTCCGCGGACCTCGGCTTCAAGAAGCAGCCGATGCTCCGCGACGTCAGCGATTTCGACGTCATCGAGTGCGAGAGCGAGTGGGAGGCGCTGCTGACGGAGAACCGGCTCATCAAGGACCTCCGCCCCCGCTTCAACGTCAAGTTGACCGACGACAAGAGTTTCCCGTACCTCGTGGTCACGCAGCGCGAGCCTTCTCCCCGGGTGGTGGTGACGCGCAGCCCCGCCGCGGAGCACTTCCGCGGCGCGAAGGTGTTCGGGCCCTTCACGAGCGCCGGCAGTCTGCGCGAGGCGGTGCAGGTGCTGCAGCGGGTGTTCAAGTTCCGGACGTGCGGGCTGGACATCCAGCCGGGGGCGCCGGAGAACAAGCGGTTCAGGCCGTGCCTGCTGCACGCGATCGGGCGGTGCTCGGCCCCGTGCGCGGACCGCATCACGCCCGAGGCGTACCGGGCCGACGTGGACCGGTTCGTGCGGTTCCTGGGCACCAAGCGGGCCTCCATGCTGCGGGAGATGCGCGAGGAGATGCAGGCCGCCAGCGACGCGCTGGAGTTCGAACGTGCGGCGGTGCTGCGCGACCAGATCAACGCCGTGGAACGGCTGGACCAGCGGGCCAGCAGGCGCGACGGGTGGCAGCCGCACACCGAGGCCATGCCCATCGACCCGCGCAAGGGCACGCGGGCACTCGCGAAAGTGCTGGGGCTCACCGAGGCCGTGCGGTGCATCGAGGCGTTCGACATCGCCCACCTGATGGGCGGCGAGACGGTCGCCAGCAAGGTCTGCTTCGTCGACGGCAGGCCCTTGAAGAACGAGTACCGGCGGTACCGCATCAAGGGGACGGGCTCCCGCCCGGACGAGGGATCGGGGGGGCCGACGGCACCCCGCGGCCAGAACGACGATTACGCCAGCATCCGCGAGGTGATCACGCGCCGCTACCGCGACGCCGGCGCCGGGCACGAGCTGTACCCGGACGTGATCCTGATCGACGGCGGTCTGGGCCAGCTGCACGCGGCCCTCGAGGCCTTCGACCTGCTGGGCGTCCTGCCGCCGATGGTCATCAGCCTGGCGAAGAAGGAAGAACTGATCTACGTGCAACGCCGAAAGGAGCCGATCAGGCTGGGCCGCGAGCACACGGCGCTGCGGCTGTGCCAGGCGATCCGCGACGAGGCGCACCGCTTCGCGCAGGCGTACCACCACGTCCTTCGCCGCAAACGAACGCTCGGTGAGGAGTGAACCCGCGCCACCCGGGGGACCGGTCCGCGGCGAACCCGGTGCGTCGTTCCGGCGTCGCGCCCAGCGCCGCCGCCGACGGGCACGCCGCCGCCGATGGCACGACGGACCGACGCGAGGGGGTGCGTCACTTGGCTTCCGGCTGGTGCTCGATCGCCGCGGAGTTGATGCAGTAGCGGAGGCCGGTCTCGGTCGGCCCGTCGTCGAACACATGCCCCAGGTGCCCGCCGCAGGATTTGCAGGTCACCTCGGTGCGGACCATGCCGTGGGAGGTGTCGAGGTGCTCTTCGATGGCGCCTTGGGCGGCCACCCGATCGAAGGACGGCCAGCCGCAGCCGGAGTCAAACTTGCTGTCGCTTCTGAACAGCACGGCGTTGCACCCCGCGCAGCGGTACACGCCGGGCTCCTTGGTGTTCCAGTACTTCCCGGTGAAGGCGCGCTCGGTGCCCTTCTGGCGGAGGATGCGGAACTGCTCGGGGGTGAGGCGGGCCTTCCACTGTTCGTCGGTGAGGGCGCGTGGGTTCTCGGGCATGGGGTTCGCGGGAGCGGTTGGGGGGGAGGTTGGGGGGGAGGCTGGAGGGGCGGTTGGTAGAGCGGTTGATGAGGCCGGGGTGGTCGGGGTCGGCGCGGGGCGCTCAGCGCAGCAGTTCAGCGCGGCGCCGAGCAGCAGGGCGGCGTTCAGGCAGAGCATGCTTCGCGGCTTTGGTTGGCTGGGTCTCATGGCGGGGTTCCCCACCCGCCCTCCCGGGGCGGGGGGGGCGGGTGCTGCGTCTGATGGGGTTCGGAGCGAGCCCCCGATTGGATGCCGCGTGCGGGCGCGGGGGTTCAAGCGGGCGGGGTGAGGGACGGGTTCTGCTCGGGGGGCGTGGCGCCTCGTTCGGCGACGGCGCGGATGCGCTTGATGTCCAGGCGCATCCATTCGAGGAGGTTGTAATAGAGCACCAGGGCCACCAACGGCCCGAGGTAGCACGCCAGCACGCCGACCGTGCAGAGCAACGGGCCGAGCCACATGAGCAGTTTGGCGCGGTGGAAGGTCTTCTCGTTGGGGACGCGGGGCGCCATCCAGCGGATGTAGAGCATGGAGGCGAAGAAGCGCACCGCCATCGCGCTGTACGCGGCGACGCCGAGCAGCACCACGACGATGGCCAGCCCGAGGCCGACCGCGGGCGCGGCGACCCCCCCTCCGCCCGCCGGCAGGGGCGCGGCGCCGGTTCCGATGAGTTGAACGAGCACCGAACCGCCCTGGGCCGCGATCATGAGCACGGCTTCGACGACGGCGGTGGCTCGGACGATGCGTCGGGGTTTCTCGCCGCGATCGGTTTCGCTGGCGCGCGGGTCCGGTTCGCTGAACATGTACCAGCCGTAGAGCCCGATGAAGGCGGGGACGACCGTGAGGGCGGCGGCGCCGATGGTGACGATCATCGCCAGCGCACCGGGGTTTGGGAGGGCCCCAGCGCCGGGTCCGAGGACGCCGAGCACGGCCACCCCGAGGATCATCACGATAAAGCCGAGGATCATGATGATGATGGCGGCCTGGATGAGGAAGACGCCCTTGTGGATGGTGGCGAGGTAGGCGGGGGCGGAGTTGATGAGCAGGTTGTCGCGGAGCGAGAGGGCGACCCGGGTGCCGCACTCGGGGCACAGGGCGTCGGCGGGCAGGCCCTGCAGGTTGTACGAGCAGGTGATGCAGCGGCGCGGGTGGGTGACGACGCCGCCGGTGACGAAGGGGTCCCGATCCGCCGGGGGGCGCTGGCTGGTGTCGGGCGCGCGCATGGCGTGGAGGTTACCGCGCGGGCCTTCGCCGCAGCGTGACCCACACCGCCGCGCAGGCCAGCAGCCCCAGGGGCAGAGCCACCATCACCTCGCACCCGCGGTGCAGCAGTTCCGCCGACAGCCCCGCCGAGGGCCTCAGCCCGACCGTGTACGCGAGAGAGGCGGGCAGCAGCGGG
>CAZDYM010000180.1:1474-5783 GCA_964509325.1 uncultured Phycisphaeraceae bacterium | reverse complement strand
CCGGCACGCCCTCGGGTTTCTTGCTGACGACCTCGGTCACACAGCCGGCGAGCCCAAGGCAGCACATTCCGAGCGCCGCGGCCGCCAGAAGCCGCGCCGCCGAGGTGATCGTCCGCGACGCGTTCGGCGCTCGATCGAATCGGCGGGATCGAGGCGACGTCGCCGCCGGTCCGACTCGGTTGGCACGCCGAGGGGCGTGCGCCGGCGCGAGCCCGGAAGGCGGCTCGGCCCCGGGTCTGTGCGCGGGGCTGGAATGGACCGCGGGTGGACTCACCGCCGATCCGCCTCGCCCGGCTGTTCCGCGGGCTCCACCGGCGTATCGCCCATGCGCCCGTGGTCGCCGAGTTCCTGCCGCAGTTCGTCCAGCCGCCGCCGCGGCTCACGGTTCACGTCATCCAGCCGCTCGGTGTTGTCCACCACGATCGGCGTGATGAACGCCACCAGCTCGGTCTGGCGCTTGCTTTTGTCCATCGACTGGAACAAAAGCCCGATCAGCGGGATGTCGCCCAGCAGCGGCACCTTGCGCCGGATGTCCGTGTCCTCGGTGCGAAGGATGCCCGAGATGACGATCGTCTGCCCGTCCTTCACGATCAGTTGCGTCGTGGTCTCGCGCCGGTCCACGATGAACCCGCCGAAGAGGGTCTGCTGCGGCTGGATGCTCGACAGTTCGAGATTGACCCGCAGGTCCACGTCGCGGTTCACCGTGATCCGGGGCCTGATGCGCAGCTGGATCCCCACCGCCCGGTAGTCGAACGACTGGGTCACGCCGCCCTGCTGGTTGGTGTTGCTCTGGGTGATGAACGGGATGTCCTGCCCGTCGAAGAACTCCGCCTCCTGGTTGTCGCTCGTGAAGATGCGCGGCTCGGAGAGGATGCTGACGCCGGTCTTCTCGTTCAGCGCCTGCAGGATCAGGTTCAGGTCCGCGTCCACGTTCAGCACCGAGGTGTCGAACAGGTCGCCCAGGAAGCTGTTCTCGGTCGCCGTGGTGCTCGTGCCCACCGAGACCGAGTTGTCGGGGTTGGTAGGGCTGATCGCCTGGCTCGACCAGCGCAGGCCCAGGTTCGTCGCGTCCTCGGTCGAGATCTCCGCCACCACCGCCGAGATCAGCACCTGCCGACCGGGCTTGTCCATGCTCCGGATCAGGTCCACCACGCTCGACCGGTACTCGGTCGGAGCCAGCACCATCACCGCGTTCTGGCGCCACACCGGCACGATCCTGATCTTCCCCACCAGATTCGACGAGCCCTTGTTGTCCGTCGGCACCCGCGCCCGCTGCCACCAGAACGTGATGGCGCTGGTGGTCTCGTTGCTCTGCGTCGTGTTCCCCTGGTTGTCCGTGGTCGTCGTCTGCGACGTCGTCGCGAACGGGCTCGCGCTCGAGTTATCGTCCGACAAGCCGCTCTCGGAGCGGTCGATCTGGGCCAGCGTCCCCTCCTGCGCCAGCAGCGCGTTGAGCTGCTGCGCCAGTTCCTCGCTGTTGGCGTGCTTCAACTCAACAATCTCGGGCAGGCCGATCCCCTGAGGCTGGTCGATGCCCTTGATGATCTCGTCGATCACCGCCATGTTGTCCGGCGATTTCGAGATCACCACCAACCGCCCCGCCTCCGGGATCGGCTCGAACGAGAACTGGCCCGCCAAGCGACCGATCCCCTGCTGCGACGTGCTCCCGCCGGACCCCGGCGTGCCGAACAACCCCTCCAGCAGCGTCGCCACCTTCACCGGGTCGCTGTTCTTCAGGTCGTAAATCCGCGGCACCACCGCCTCCTGCGGCAGCGGCTTGTCCCACACCTGCTCCACCTGCTGGCGGATCTGGTCCAGGATCGACGGCTCGCCCAGCACCGTCACCGAGTTCTGCTGCTTGTTCGCCGTCACACGCAGATTGCCCGACGGCGCCACCGCGCCCGCGCCCTGCTGACCTCCCTGCTGCCCCTGGTTCTGCCCGCCGCGACCGCCCTGACCTTGACCGCCGCGGCCCCCTTGCCCCCCTCCGCCTCCCTGGAAGAAACCGCCCCCGCCCCCGAACGGGTTGAACCCGCCCTGCCCCCGGTTCTGCTGATTCTGCCCCGAGCGGTTCTCCTCGAACAGATCCTTGATGTTCGTCGCCACCTGGTCCGCGTCGGCGAACCGCAGACGGAACGTCTCGGTCTGCAGCGCCGCCGCGCTGGGCCGGTCCAGCGACGCGATCAGCCGCTCCATCCGCTGCAGCAGGCCGATGTTCCCCCGCACCACCACCTGGTTCGACTCCTCTTCGATGACCAACTTCGCGTAGTCCGGCACCGAGTCCTTCAGCGCCTCGCCCACGCTCTTGGCGCTGCTGTACCTCAGCCCGTACACCTTCTCCGCGATCGCCCCGAGGTCCGGCCGCGCCAGGCTCGATTCATCCGGCCCCAGCACCGGCACGTCCTGACGCACGATCTCCGCGATGTCCCGCAGCATGATCCGGTCCCGGGTCTCCACCACCGCGACACCGTTCTGCTGCAGCGCCAGGAACACCAGGTCCAGCGCCTGCGTCTGCGGCAGCGGCTGGTCGTTGATGATCGTGATCTTCCGGCTCATGATCTCCTGCTGCGGCAGCACCACCTTCCCCGTGGATTCGACGATGAACGGGATGATCCGCTCCACGCTCACGCTCTTGAACGCCAGCGTGGTGGTCTGCCCCTTGACGATCCGCCGGCCCAGCGCGTCGATCTCGTACTCCTTCGGCGCCGGCTTGGCGCGCACACCCGCGCCCCCGCCGTTGTTGCCCGCGCCGTTCTCCACCGGCTTGGCGATCACGGGCTGCGGCACCGGCTCGGGCTCGGGCTCCTTCGGCTTCGGCTGGGCGGCCGCGCCGGCCGCCTTCGGATCCTCCGCCTTGGGCGCCTCGGGGCTCACCGGCTGACCGTTCGGTTGGGGGTCTTCCTGATTCGGTTCCGATTGGCCCGGTTCCGATTGGCCAGGTTCTGACTGGCCAGGTTCTGACTGGCCCGGTTCCTGCTGCGGGGGGGGTGACGGCTCGCCCTGCTGCCGCGCCCAGACCAACGGCCCACCGAGGCCCACGCCCATCCCGGCGCAGATCAGCAACGCCGAGATCGTCCGAGCACGCGCGCGATCATTCTTTGCAGTCATCACTTCGTCGGCTCCGCTTCCTCGCCCTTGGGCGCGCTCAAGAACTCGTCCGTTGTCCGGGTGAACAGCGTCACGTCAAACTCCACCCCGCGCCATCGGAGACGCGCGGCCCAAGGCGGGCTGACATCCACCACCGACAATCCGCCGTCTTCTTCATCCCCAACAGCCAGCGAACGACCGTCGTCGAACCACACCCGGTCGTACACGATCGCCACCAGCCCCGGGCCTTCGTACGTCACCGGCGGCGGGGGCGGCTTGTCGTCTTGCTTCTTCTCCTCCACCGGCTTGTTCGGGGGCACCGGCGCGAAGAACATCGACCGGCCCTCCGCCTGCGCCGCCCGCCTGTCCTGGGCCGCCTCGTACTTTTTCAGCCGCTCCTGCTGCTGCGCCTCGGGCGGCTCCCCGACCTGCGAGGGCATGAGCAGGGCCCCCCCAAGCCCGACCGCCGACCACCCCACCACCGCCGCCGCCAGCGTGCCCAGCCCGAGCGCCGCTCCGCCCGCCGCGCCGAGAGGCCGCACCGCCCGCGTCACGCCGTCCATGAGTCCGCTCATCGACGCGCCCCTTTCTCGACGATGATCCACGCCTCGGGCACGATCGTCGCCTGCACCTTGCCTTTGTCCGCCAGCGTCTTGATGTTCACCTCGCTGATCGTCGTGATGACGCCCGAACGCTCGAGATCGGCGATCAGCGCCCCCACCAGCGCCTGGTCGCTCTCGAACGTCACCTCCAGCCCGATCCGCTGGATCTCCTTGTTCGCCGGAAGAACCCCCGACATCACGTCGCGCCCGAGGGGAGAAGGCTTCCGCTTGTTCGACCGGCCCGGCTCCACGCCGCGCCCCTTGAACACCTCCTGCACCGCGTTGTCCAACTCCGCCGTCACCGTCTGGAAATCGCCCGGCAGCGCCACGTCCCCGTACCGCGAAACCGCCAGCGCGATCGTGCTGTCCGCCTCGGCGCGCCGACCCGCCTGGTCCACCGCCCGCTGGATCGTCAACGCCGCGATGTTCGCGTCGTTGTTCATCCGGTTCATCGGGTCCAGCACCAGCGCCTCGACCGCGAAGTACCCCGCGAGGCCCAGCAGCGCCAGCACCCCCCATCGCGCCGCCCGCGGCAGCCCCGCGTACACGCCCATCAGCCGGTTCATCAACCGCCCCCCCTTCCGGATTCCTGCAGTTCCCGCAGCCGAGCCCGCAGCTTG
>CAZDYM010000180.1:0-1443 GCA_964509325.1 uncultured Phycisphaeraceae bacterium | reverse complement strand
GTCGCGGCGTCGATGTCCGACCGGCTCTGCGCCTTGCGCCGCGAGGCCAGTTCCGCGCTCGCCTTGGCGCGGTCCATCGCCTTGATGTCGCTCTCCTTGAGTTCCGCCGGCACCGGGTCCGGCGCCCTGGCCGCGGGCCGCGCGTCGAAGATGTCCCGTCCGCCACCCTCGCGCGCCCCGCGCCGCGCCCCCGACGACGCCGGCTTGCTCTCGGGCTTGGTCTCCACGCTCAGCCGCGGCTTGCGTGCTTCCTCGCCGTACAGCTTCACCGCCAGCGGCGTGGTGCTCCAGTCCTCCAGGCCCTTGGCCTCGACGAAGGGCTGTGAAGCCGACCCGGACACGTCGAACTCGACAACGTCCTCCTTCGCGTCCGCCCGCGAGAAGTCGCAGTTGCTGAACACCCCCGACGCGTTCAACCTGGAGACAAACGCCGTCAGCGTCGCTCGGTCCGGCGCCTTGCCCCGCAGCACCACCCGCCTGTCCGCGCCCACGATCTGCAGTTGGTCCAGACTCACCCCCACGGGCATGCACCCGGCGATGTCCGCGATGAGTTTCGCCATCGGCAGGCGCCGCTTGTCGAGCTCGCGGTACAGCGCGAGGCGCATGTCCAGTTCGTCCGCCGCGCTGCCCGCCCCGCTGGAGGCCCGCTGCGACTCGATCCGCCCGGCATTCTCCTGAAGGATCGCCCGCCGCGCCCACGCCGCGGCCAGCGGCGTCACCAGCAGCACCGCCAGCGCCAGCGCCGCGATTTTCCACGCCCGCCCCGGTGCCGTCAGCCACGCCACCCCACGCTCCCACGCCGAACGCTTCGCCTCCACCGGCTCGGGCGTCATCGCCACGAGACGAGCCGTCACGGGCGATGCTTGCAGCGCCAGCCCCGCCGCCGCCGCCGCCACCCCGTACTGGTCCAGCCATCGCTCCCCCTGCCCCCTCGAACCGCCCTGCCCCCCCGCCACACCCAGCAGCCGCTCGGCCCGCGCCCGATTGGACGGGTCCATCCACAGCAGCCGACCCGCCCCGACCCAACCCTCTTCTTCAACCGGCAGCCCTTCGCCGTCCACTCCCACGCGCAGGGCCGTCTCGTTCACCAGCCGCGCGATCAGCTCCTCCCACTCCGCCGCCGAGAACGCGCTCTCCGAACCCGGCACCTCCCGCGCCGCCCGGACCGTTGATCTCACCCCGTTCCACGCGAGCAGCGCCACCGACCCGTGGGTCCGGTCCGCGTACGCCGCCACCGTCGACCGCTTCGGCTCCACCAGCGCCGACAGCGCCGCCAGTTCACTCGTCCACGTCTCGAGAAGCGGGCGCTTGGCCCTGCTCTTGCCCGCCCGCGCCGACGCCGGCGCCGGCGCCAACGGCTCCTCGTCCGCCGACGCCGACCCGACCCACCCCATCAGCAGCGCCGCCCGAAACCCTTCCGAGGCCGGGCCGGGGATCACTCCC
>CAZDYM010000179.1:0-5783 GCA_964509325.1 uncultured Phycisphaeraceae bacterium | reverse complement strand
GCGCCGCGGACGAGGCCGGCGCCTTCGGGCTTGCCCGCGTTGACCTGGGCGCGGGGGCGCGACGGGTTCGCCGCGGCGGGCGCGGTCCGGGGGGTGACGTGCAGCTCGGTGGTGGCGGTGATCTCGGTGATGGTGCGTGCGCCGACGCCGAGCACCCCGCCGATCTTGTAGGTTCGGGTGTGCAGGATGACCGCGCCCGCGCCGAGTTCTTTCTTGACCTGCGCGAGGGCCTCCCCCACTGTCGGCGCGCGGAATGTGCGGATGGTCACGGGGCCCTCCGTGGCAACGACCTGGCGGCGTCCTGCCGCGACTGATGGGCGACGTGTCGTCGCGTCCTGCGACGGTGTCGGTCCCGGTGTGATTGTGAGGGCCAAGGGGCGGGCGCGTCAAGTCGGAAGGCGTCGGGATGGCGGGCGCGAGGTTGTGTCGGGGCGGGCTTGGGCTCCGGATTCGGACAGCGCCGCGTGAGATCGTCACGCCGCCCGCGAGCGCCGATGCAGGACGTTCGGCGGAGGCGAGGCGCGTCGGCGGGAGGTCCGGGGATCACGCGGCCACCTGGGCTTCCTGCGGGAGGGTGACCAGGCCGAGGGACTCGACCTCAACCTCGGGGACGATCTCGTTGTAGCCCAGCACGACGACGCCGGGGAGGTGGGGCTCAACGATCTGACGGACCTGGGCGCGGACCTGGGGCGAGGCGATGACGACCGGCGTGGCGCCGGACTGGATGACCGGACGGAGGGCATCGATGACTCGGCGTGCGATGCCGGAGGCGACGCCGGCGGGCATGCTGAGCGTGGTGCCGGCGGGGGAGCGGTCGATGTACCCGTTGACGACGTCCTCGAGGGCGGGGTCGAGGGTCACGCACTGGAGGCGGAGGCGGCGCGGGGCTCGCCCGGCGGAGGGTCCGGTCGGGTTCGCGGCCTGGTCGATGATGGCGGCGTGCTGCATGCAGATGCAGCGGCGGAGCGCGTTGCGGACGTACTCGGTGAGGACGTCGAGGTCCTTGGTGCGGCCGCCCCAATCGGAGAGGGTCTCGAGGATCGTTTCGAGATCGCGGATGGGGACGCGCTCGCGGAGCAGGGCCTGCAGGACCTTCTGGAGCTCGCCGGGCTTGACGACGGCGGGGATGGTCTCCTCGACGAGCTTGGGTGCGTGCTGCTTGAGCTGGGCGATGAGGTTGTTCACCTCTTCGCGGGTGAGCAGTTCGTCGCCGTGAGACTTGACGAGTTCGGCGAGGTGGGTGGTGAGGACGCTGGTGGGATCGACGACGGTGTAGTTCATCGACTCGGCGCGGGTCTTGAGGCTGGGGGCGATCCACCAGGCGTTGAGGCCGAAGGCGGGCTCGCGGGTGGGGTCGCCCTGGATGGGCCCGGTGGTGATGCCCGAGTCCATGGCGAGGAGCATGCCGGGGCGGGCCTCGCCCTCGGCGATGATGCTGCCGCGGATCTTGACGCGGTACTGGGTGGGCTGGAGGGTGATGTTGTCGCGGATGCGGACGGGGGGCATGACGAGCCCGATATCGGCGGCGAGCTGCCGGCGGATGGCGGAGATGCGGTCGAGGAGGTCGCCCCCTTGATTGGGATCGACGAGGGCGACGAGGGCGTAGCCGACCTCGAGTTCGAGGACATCGACCTTGAGCAGTTCCTCGACCTTCGGGGCGGGGGCGGCGGCCTTGGCCTCGGCTTCCGCCTTGGCGCGGGCCTGCTCCTGGGCGATGGTGGCGCCGCGGGATTGGAAGAACGCGACGAACCCGAGGGCCACGCCGAGGGCGAGCAGCGGGAGTTTGGGGAGCGGCGTGAGGGCGAGCGCGAAGCAGAAGCCCGAGGCGATGGAGAGCGCGACCGGCTTGGAGGTGAGCTGGCCGGTGAGCTCCTCGCCCAGGTTCTGCTTGGAGCCGGCGCGGGTGACCACCAGCGCGGAGGCGATGGCGATGAGGAAGGCGGGGATCTGGCTGGCCAGGCCGTCGCCGATGGTGAGCAGCGTGAAGACGCGGGCGGTCTCGGCGGCGTCCCAACCCTTCATGAGCATGCCGACGGCGAAGCCACCGACGACGTTGACGATGGTGATGACGATGCCGGCGATGGCGTCGCCGCGGACGAACTTGGAAGCGCCGTCCATGGCGCCGAAGAAGTCGGCCTCCTGCCCGACGCGTTGGCGGCGGCGGCGCGCTTCCTTCTCGTCGATGACGCCGGCGTTCAGGTCGGCGTCGATGGCCATCTGCTTGCCGGGCATGGCGTCGAGGGTGAACCTGGCGGCGACCTCCGAGATGCGGGTGGCGCCCTTGGTGATGACGATGAACTGCACCACGACCAGGATGATGAAGACGATGATGCCGACGACGAGGTTGCCGCCGGCGACGAAGCCCGCGAAGGCGGAGATCACCTTGCCGGCCATCTCCTGGGCCTGCTGCGGCGAGTTGGCGTCGGCGGTGAGGATGAGGCGCGTGGTGGCGACGTTCAGGACCAGCCGGAACAGCGTGGCGCCCAGCAGCAGCGACGGGAAGACGCTGAAATCCAGCGGCTCGTCGACGTACATCGTCGTCATCAGCACGATGATGCTGAGGGTGATGTTGGCGGCGAGCAGGACGTCGAGGATCAGCGGCGGGAGCGGGATCAGGATCACCGCGGTGAGCGCGATGAACGCCACAGGCACCAGCAGGCCCTTGTGCTTCTGGATGAGCGCAACCCACGCGGGCAGCGGCTTGGTTGAGAGGGCCTGCATCAGGCGGCCCTCCCCTCAAGCCGGTAGACATAGGCAAGGACCTCGGCGATGGCCTCGTAGTGCTCGGGGTTCACCTCGCGCCCGACGTCGACGTTGTGGTACAGGGCGCGGGCCAGCGGGGGGCGTTCGACGATCGGCACGCCGTGGGCCGTGGCGATGTACCGGATCCGCAGCGCGACGTAGTCGGCGCCCTTGGCGACGACCTTCGGGGCCTTCATGGTCTTCCCGTCGTACGCGATGGCCACCGAGAAGTGGGTGGGGTTGGTGACGATGACGTCGGCCTTGGGCACGTCGGTCTGCAGGCGCTGGTTCATGAGCCCGCGCATGAACTTCAGGCGCTGGCCCTTGACGGCCATGTCGCCTTCCTGAGAACGCAGCTCGTCCTTGACCTCCTGCTTGGTCATCTTGAGGTCTTCCCGGAGTTGCCAGAGCTGGTAGACGCGGTCGATCACGCCCAGGATGACGAGCACCAGCAGGACCCAGAAGGCCACGCGGACGACGATGCGGACGGATTCCATCAGCCCGCCGGCCATGTCGAGCGCCGCCAGGGAGACGATCGCGTCGATCTCCGACAGCGCGACCAGGGTGCCGACCAGGGCGATGATGGTCAGCTTGGCGACGTCGATGGCGCCCTTGATGCCCGCCCGCATCGAGACCAGCTTGCCCAGACCGGCGATCACGTTCAGCCGCTCGAGCTTCGGCTCGATCGCCTTGGACGAGAGCATGAACCCGACCTGCCACACCTGGCTCGCGTAGGCCATGAGCGCCATGGCGAGCATGAGGGGGACCAGCACCTTGAAGGAGGCGACCGCCGAGGCCGCGGCGTCGCCCTTCACGTCGTCCAGGCGGAGCGAGGACCCGAGCCCCTCGGGGCCGAGGTGTCGCCTGAGCTCGCCCGCGCCGAACTCAAAGATGCCGGGCGCGAACCAGTACACCAGCACGCAGGCTCCGAGAAGCGACAGCGCCGACGCGATGTCGACGCTCTTGCCGGTCTGGCCGCGCTCGGCGGCCTCGCTCAGCCGGCGCGGCGTCGGCATCTCGGTCTTCTCGCCCATCTCCTCAGCCACCGCGCACCTCCGCGGCGGCGGGCGGGTCCGAGCCGAGCGAACGCACCCAGTCCTGCACGATCGCGATGGTCGCGCCGGTGTCGGCGTGGATGGCCGCGTGGATGCCCGTCATCGACGCCGCCGTCACCACGATCCCGAGCAGCATGCGGATGGGGAATCCGACGCTCATGAAGTTGAGCGCGGGGATGGTCTTGGTGATGAACCCCACCGCGACGGTCTCGACCAGCACGATGGCCATGACCGGCATCGAGACCCGCATCGCGAGGTGGAACCCGGCCTCGACCAGACCGGCCAGCGTGATGACCAGCGTGCGGTCCACCCGAAGTTGCCCGGGGCCGACCAGCGTGAAGGACTCGGCCGCGCAGGCCCACAACGCTTCGACGCCGCCCAGCACCACGAAGACCGCGAGGGCCAGGATGAACAGAAGCTGCCCCAGCGAATCGCTCTCGATGTCCGTCGCCGGGTTCAGGATCGGCGCGAGCGAGAGCCCCATCTGCTGTCCCATGAAGGTGCCCGCGAGTTGGACGGCCCACAGGGGCGTGAGCATCATCACGCCGAGCGCCGCCCCGAGGGTGAGCTCCATCGCCATCATCGGGCCCAGGGCCGAAAGGCTCAGCGGGATGGGTCCGAAGGCGGCGTGGTTGAGCGTGGGGTACACGCACATCGCCATGGTGAGCGTGAGGGCGATCTTGACGCGGCGCGGGATCATCGAGCTGGCGAGCACGGGCGCGAAGATGAACAGGCCGGTGAACCGCGCCAGCACCACCAGGAACGCCGGGACGTGGGACAGGATGGGTTCGAGGGCGATCATCGCTCGGCGTGCGGCCTAGGTGAGCCTGAACATCTCCGCCGCGAACTCCACGAGCCGCATCACGATCCACGGCAGCAGCAGGAGGGCCACGATCACCATCACGAAGATCTTGGGCACGAGCGTGAGGGTCTGTTCCTGGATCTGCGTGACGGCCTGCACGACGCTGATGACCAGGCCGATCAGCACGCCGGCGATGAGGATCGGACCCGAAACCTTCAGCGTGATGACCAGGCAGGCGCGGACCAGATCGAGCGTGGATTCGTCGTACATCATGCGTCTGTTCTCCGAGGCGGCCTACGCCAGTCCGACGAGGTTTCCCAGTCCCGGCGCGTGGGGCGCGAGCGGATGAAGCCACGCCGTGACCGCGGGGCCGTCCACTTTCGCGACGCTCTCCATGAGGCCGCCGACGATCATCTGCCACCCGTCCACGAGGACGAACAGCAGGATCTTGAACGGGAGCGAGATGAGCACGGGCGGGAGCATCATCATGCTCATGCTGATGAGCAGGCACGAGATCACCAGGTCGATGACGAGGAAGGGGAGGTAGACGCGGAAGCCGAGCAGGAACGCGGTTTTGAGCTCGCTGATCATGAACGCCGGGACGAGCGTGAGCATGTCGACATCGGCGCGGGTGAGGTTCTCGGGCGAAGAGGTGTCGAGCCCGCGGTAGTTCATCACCATGTAGACGCTGGACCAGTTGTCCGCCGCGTCGATCTGCGCGAACATGAAGTCCCGCATCGGCTGCTTGGCCCTCTCCCAGACCTGCTCGGCGTTCGTGATCTGGCCGGTCTGGTACGGGACGATGGCCTCGGCGTGAACGCGTTCGAACGTCGGGGCCATCACGAGGAACGTCATGAACAGCGCGAGGGCCAGCGTGACCTGCGCGGGGGGCAGCGTCTGGGTGCCGAGAGCCTGCTTCAGCAGCGCCAGCACGATGAGGAACCGCACGAAGCACGTGCACATGATCATGATCGCCGGCGCGAGACTCAGCACCGTCAGCAGGACCATGATGTTCAGCGCACCGGTCAGACCGCCTTGAAACCCGGGGACGCTGTTGGCGGCGGACTCCAGCACGCTCACCGGGTTCATCGACTGGAGCGCCGCCGGCGCCGGCGGGCCCTCGAGCGACTGCGCGACCGCGCCGGAGGGCACGAACCACAGAGTCAGCAGCAGAACGACCGCCC
>CAZDYM010000178.1:0-5788 GCA_964509325.1 uncultured Phycisphaeraceae bacterium | reverse complement strand
GAGCCCGGCGGGGGTTGAGCCGGTGACCCAGACCTGTCGGCGGTTGATGGTGACGCCGCCGGCGGTGTAGCCGGAGGGCTCGAGGGGGAGAATCTGGAGCTTGTTGGCCTCGCGGCGCTCGACGATGTAAGGCGGGACGCCCCCCGCCGCCGGCTGGGCGCTGGGGCGGTAGACGGTGGAGGCGACGGCGACGCGGGCGCGGCCCACGGGGTTGACGAGAACGGGCCCGGGGAGCGTCTGCGGGCCGGGGTTGACGGCGAAACTGTGGGTGTAGTCGGTGGTGAGGACGTTGGGGAAGTTCTCCTCCGCGGTGCCCCCGATGGGTGGTGAGAGTCGGTCGACCACGGCGTCGGGCTGCTGGGTCGAGCCCTTGCGGATGAGCAGGACGGGGATGGTCTTGACGGGGGCGTTGACGCCCGTGCCGCCGAGGAGGTAGTCGGCGAAGACGGGCGGGACGATGCCCGCGCCGTTGACGGGGGCGTCGAGGGTGTCCTCGACGGCCTCGGTGCGGGCGGTGACGCCGGTGTCCGCGATCTCGAGCAACACGGGCGCGGCGCTGGCGCCGGAGACCATGGTCTGGAAATGGTCGAGGATGTCGTTGCCGGTGCCGGTCTGATCCCAGAAGTCGCGCATCTCGGCGGGGGCGGAGTTCAGCGGCCCCTTGCGATAGAAGAGCACCACCGAGCCGCCGGCGGGCAGCGCCGGAACGCCCGAAGCGAGCGCCCCGAGGTCGAACTCGATCTGGGGCCGGGAGGCGACGGCGTAGTTCTTCAGAAGAATCTTGTAGTTGGCGAGATCGATGAACTGGGGCCAGGGGTTGCGGATCTCGAAGGCGATGATGGAGCCGAGCTGGTCCTTGTTCGAGGGGTCGTTGGGCTCGATGGTGACCGTCTGCGCGCCGGCGGGGATGGCGTCGGAATCCTCATAGAAGGCGTAGTACGAGGCTTGGACGAGGAAGGGCTGGCGGTCCACGCCGAAGACGGTGACGCCGGTGGCGCTCGAGACGGTGCCGCCCGCGCCGGGGTTCCCGAAGATCTCGTTGCTGAGTTTGGCGGGGGGGATGCTGCCCTGGGCGAGACGGGTGCCGAGCGAAGGGATGCCGGCGGTGACGGGCAGCCGCCCGGTGTTGTCGTTGAAGAAGCGGAGCACCGTGGGGGCCTCGCGCTCGAGCGTGTTGCTGACGCCGCCCAGCGCGTCGATGAGGTTGGCGGTGAGGCAGAGCGACTTGAGGACGGCGTAGTTGGCGGCCTCGGTGGCGAGCGCGCCGACATCGGTGTTCAGGGCGTCGGCGGGGCCGTTGCCGGAGGTTCCGCCGCCGTAGTGCGCCGCGGTGGTGATCGGATCGGCGGCGCCGCCGGCGAACAGGCCGCCGCGGGCGAGTTCGGCGGAGAGCGGCTTGTCGGTGGCGAGCGGCGCCAGGGCCCAGACGAAGGCGTCCAACACGCGCTGCACGATCTCGCGGCTCAGCGGGCCCTGGGTGTCGCGCTCCAGTTGCGGGATGTTGATCTTGTCGAGGGCGCGGAGGCCGTCGAAGTACGAGGGCTGGTCCACGCCGCGTGAGCCGGAGGTGGTTTCGTAGGTGGGCGTGTTGAGGACGGGGACGGGCCCGACGCGGCCCACGCCGTTGACCGGGGTGAGCAGGTGGCGGTTGTCCCACTTCAGTTGGCGGAGGGTGGGGCGTCCCGGGGTGAGTGCGGTGTCGTCCTGATCGGGGCTGCCGAAGAAGCGGGGCGAGTCGGCGACGTTGGCGTTGCTGCCGTCGGTGCCCTCGCGCGAGCGGAGCGGGCCGTAGGGCGTGTTGGTGGTCCCGCCGCCGGGGAGGAAGCCGTTCTGCTCGGTGCCGTCGATGCCCTGCTCGAGCTTGCCGACGACCTCGGTGTTGTTGGTGGCGCGGAAGGCGTGGAGGTCGGCGAAGTCACGGATGGTCAGGGGTTGGACGCTGCGCGGGGCGAGGCTGGTTTCGTCGGCGTTGAGCAGCCCGTACCAGACGGCGCGCTGCGAGGCGGTGGGGAAGTCCATGCCCGACCAGCCCGAGGGGTCGTTCTCGAACCCCACGGGGTACTCCTGCTCGGGGAACCGGGTGGCGGGCGAGCGGGCGGCGTTCAGGCGGGGCTCGTAGGGCGGGTTGTAGTCCGGGTCGTTGACGGGCTTGGGCGGCTGCGAGAGGTTGCGCATGGTGGGCCCGAAGCCCAGCGTGACGCCGATGTGCTGGCGCAGCGTGGGGCGCTGGGTGAGGTCCAGCAGCCGGTCCGTGCGGACCGGGGTGGGCCAGACCGCGCCGGCGGTGGAGAGTTCGAGCCCGAACAGGTCGGACAGGTTCGGGGTGGCGGGCGGCTGGCTTGCGGGCGGCGCGGCGTAGCCGAGGAAGCGGATCAGGTCGATGTCGGCCGGGGTTTCGCCGGTGGCCACCACGTCGGCCCAGGTGCGGTCGCTCCGCAGCGGCGCGGAGCCCAACAGCGTCCGGTACGGGAACGACAGCGAGGTGTTGAAGTTGATGAGCGAAGAAGCATCGATGACGCGGGCGGCGACAACCCACGTGAGCCCGTAGGCGGTGCCCAGCGCTTCGAGCTGCTGCCAGCGCGCATCGGGGCGGAGGTCGCCGTCGGTGTCGGTCCAGAAGCGCTCCTGGTCGTTCGCGACGGAGGCGATGTTGGAAAGGCTGTTCTGGACGCGGTTCATCTGGGTCCCGAAGACCGAGAGAGGACCGCGCTGGTCGATGGGCTGGGTGCCGCCGGGGATGGTTCGGAAGGCGGTGCCGAGGGTGGGCCCGAAGGCGTTGTCGATCCCCGCGAGCTGGTCTCGGCTGAGAATGGCCGCGGGGTTGGCGTTGCCGGAAGGGGTGGGCTGGAGGAAGAACTGCATCAGGTCGGCGTACTGCCCGTCGTCGCGCTTCCACTGCTCGGGGCGCGCGCCGCTCTGGGGCTGGTACCGCCAGGCGGAGCGGAGGTTGGTGATCTGCGGCCAGTACGAGTTGAGAAAAGCGGACTCGTCGATCACCGGCTCGGTGGAGGCCAGCCAGGCGTCGTCCGGGCGGGCGATGGGCAGCGCGGCGGCGCCCAGGCGCATCTCGCTGTTGGCGGAGTTGAGCGGGGCAACGGCCCACTCACCCTCAACATGCGGACGGTCGGTGAACTCCCCGTCTTCGAACGCGCTGGGCCAGGCGCGGGTAGGGGTATCGCGGGTGACGACCTTGTTGCCGAAAATGTCGGCGGCGATGAGCGAGCCGATGTGGTCGCGGACGATGTTGACCTGCTCCTGCACGTTGATCTCGCGGCGCGCGGAGACGACGGCGGTGCGGTCGATCCGGACGATGGCGACGTACGACACGGCCGAAATGGCCAGGATCGCCAGCACGCCCAGGGCCAGCACGATGATGGTGCCGCGGCGCGACGCGCGGCAGCGCCGGGCCAGCGCGCGGAGAAGGCCCGCCTGCTTCGGCGTGGGGGTCGGTTCAGGGTTGACTGGGTCGTTGTTCATGGTCACACCTGCGGGGGACACGGGGACGGATGCGGGGCGTGATGGGCGCGCGTGCTGGTCTTCGGTGGGGCGGGCTCGGAGCCCGCCGCGGAAGGCATGTCAGGCCGGGGCCCGCCCCGCCGAACACGGAGCGAGGGCCGCGGGTTCAGTTCGCCGAGGGTTCGATCTTGAACACGAACTCGTAGTTCTTGCCCTGGGCGATGCGGTTGAGGGCGTCGTGGAGGGTCATGCGGACGCGGATGAACTTGGGCTTCTCCCACGCGGCGTTGGACCAGCCCAGGGTCATCCTCTGGTCGGAGGCGAGCGGGCCGAGGCTCTCGACGCGGACGGCGGGGCGCCGGAAGCCCCAGATGGCGAGGTACTCGCGCGGGTTGCCGCCGCTGCGGTAAGGGTCGTACCAGCCGAAGTCGGCCCGGTCGGCGGGCACCTCGTACCGCTCGTCCGAGACGTTGATGAGCCGGAGCGTGTCGTCGGCGGAGGTGCGGTCCTCGGCGGGGGCCGCGGGCGACGTAGGGTGAGACGCGGTGGACGCCCCCGCCACCTTGGCGAAGACGCTCAGGTCCGTGATCTCGCCGCGGACTTCGGGGTTCGGGGCGGCCGTGAGAGGGTTGGGGTCGTCGGCGAGGGGGAGGCCGATGTCACGCGCGACCGCGGCGTAGTGCGAGCGGGTGAACACGCTGTCGAACCACACCAGGTCGCCGCGGCGGTACTCGGCGAGCTCGCGACGACCCGGACCGGGCGCGCCCGCGGGGCCCAGGTAGACGCGCAGCGGCGTGTCCGAGGCCCAGGTGGTGCCGTCGGACCACGCGATCTCAAAGTTGCTGCACCTCGGGGCCAGCACGGCGTGCTGGTCCATGGCGGCGTCGGCGGGGAACGGGTCGAGCACCGTGCCGATCGGGCCGCGCTCGAACGTGCCCGCGATCGGGTTCACCCGCGTGGGAACCTGTGTCGGCGCCGGCTCGCACAGCATGCGGGTGAACACCCCCGCGATCGCGGAACGCAGCCGCGTCGAAGCGATGAGCACGGCCTGCTGCGGCGTGAGGTCCGGGGCCACGTTCGGGCTGCCGCGGGTGCCCCACGCGGGCGGGAGTCGGTACATCAGGGCGGCGTCGGGGGCGACGAAGTCGGCGCCGGCCCGCTTCCACAGCAGCGGGGCGGCGGCGGGGTCCTCGTCGTCGTACACGGAATCGTCGAAGACGCCGGCGCGGAAGGCGGAAGCCTCGGCGGGGTCGAACTCCGGGTCGGTCAGGCGGAACTGGTCGCTGGTCTCGAGGCCTTCGAGCCAGCGCTGCACGTCGTCGCGGTCCATGGCGCAGATGTCGGTGCGTCCCCAGCGCAGCATCCGAGCCGAGGCGCGGGTGTTGGCGGGGTAGAACCAGCCGTTGGAGAGCACGAACCGCCCGCGGTTGGCGTTGACGTTGGCGTTGTTGCGGTGCAGGGTTTCGAGGTCGCGGATGTACGGGGCGTAGGTGCGGCGCCGGTTGAACGGGGCGGTGATGGGGGACTGCGGGTCGCCGTTGCGGTTGCCCGCCGCCGTCCCGCCGTAGAGCAGCAAGGGCTGCCGGAGCAGGGGGAAGTTGGAGGCGAACTCGTTGCGGGTGAGGGGCTCGCCGAAGACATCGCCCCAGTTGAGTTCGCGCTGCGAGGGGAGGTCGGACGCGTCGTCGTCGGGGTCGTTGGGGGTGGCGACCTTGTAGGTGTCGGGGAACAGGCGCCGGACGGGGCGGTTGTCGATGTCGAGGGGCTGGGTGGGGTCGAAGTCGGCGCCGTCGGGGCGCTTGGCGGGGGCGGGGAGCAGCCCGTGGCCGTAGTAGATGCGGGCCACGTCGGTGGTGACGGGGTCTCCCTCGGCGGCGTTGATCTGGGCGGAGACGAAGCGGGCGCGCTCGGACGCGCGGGAGAGGAAGACCATCTCATCCAGCCGCGCGGTGACGCCGCGGGCGATCTGGTTGCCGTCGGCGTCGCGCTGGTAGGCGCTGGCGTAGCCGGCGCGAACATCCCGGTCCTTGTCGTCCTGGTTCAGGTAGAGGGAGATCTCGCCGTTGGCGGTCTCGACGGTGCCGTTGTTGTTGGCGTCGCCCAGGGTGCGGGAGCGGATGGCGAAGAAGGTCTCGTCGGCGCGGAGGCGTGAGAAGGCGTCGAAGTCCTCGCGCATCTGGCGCTCAACGGCGCGGGCCAGCTGGTCGACCTCGGAGATGGCCGCGCCGGCGCCGACGAGCTTGCCGACGGACGAGAAGACCTGCCCGATGGCCAGCGAGAGCACGATGACGACGGTGACGGCGACCAGGAGCTCGGCGATGGTGAAGCCGCG
>CAZDYM010000177.1:0-5798 GCA_964509325.1 uncultured Phycisphaeraceae bacterium | reverse complement strand
ACATCGACTTCGTCGACAGCCAGTTCCGCGGCCTGGGCGACGGCGTCCTCAACTGGGACAGCACCGCCGACGCCGTCGGCAAGGACTACGGCGCCAACATGACCTCGGGCGATACCAACATCGACATCCTCGACGTCTGCGAGATCGTCCGCGGCGTGCTGGCCACCAACTTCGGCGACGTGAACCTCGACGGCGTGACCAACTGCGCCGACCTCGCGGTCATCAACCAGGCCGCCATCCCCTACGCCGGCGGCTGGGCTCAGGGCGATGTCACCGGCGACGGCACGGTCGACGCCGCCGACGTGGCCCAGATCCGTGCCTTCGTCCGTCCCGGCGATCTCAACGGCGACGGCGCCGTCAACACCAGCGACCTGGTGGCCTTCCTCGGCGTGTTCGGCTCCACCCCCGCGTGCAACAGCACCGTGTGGGCCCTGGGCCCCAACCAGCCGTCGATCAACACCAACATGCTGGTCGCCTTCCTCGGCAACTTCGGCCAGACCACCGGCTGCCCCTGATGCCGACCTGACCTGATCGCAACCCCTTCAACCACCACAACCTGAGCAACGCGCTGCTCCTGGCGGGCCGGCCCCCTTCGTACTCGGGCCGGCCCGCTTCCTTTTTGTGCTCAGGAAGTCATCAAGACATCCCGGCGGCAAGGCGTCACGAACGGGCGCCGTCATCCGCGATGCTCGGATCCCCCGAGGCCTCATGCCCGCTTCATGAACCAGTGCAGCGCCGTCGAGCCGTACGGGTGCGTCTCCGGGCCTCGCGCGCCGGGAACATCCCACGCCACCGGCGTCTTGACCACCTTCACGATCGGCTCACCCTCGTCGTCCACCTGGTCCGTCTCGACCCGCTCGATGTCCACAAAGGGCCACGGCGTGCGGATGATCGCGAACCCCGTGTCGTCGAGCAGCCCCACGCACCGCGCGAACTGGTCCAGCACGCGCCGCCGCGTCGAGGCCTCCTCCATCATCGGGTAGGGCGGGTCGAAGAACACGACGTGCACCGGGCGCGGGCAGCGGGACAGCGCCGCCGCTCCCAGCGCGTCGGCCTGGAACACCGACGCGCGGTCGCTCACGCCCAAGGTCGAGATGTTCCGCTCGATCAGCTTCGTCACCGAACGTTCCTTCTCCACCATCACCGCCTCGGCGGCGCCGCGCGAGACCGCTTCGAGACCGAACGAGCCCGTGCCCGCGAACACGTCGAACACCGCCTGGCCCTCCAGGTGCCCGTGCAGCATGTTGAACAGCGCCACCCGCACGCGGTCCGGAAGCGGGCGGGTGGTCTCCCCGTCGGGGGGCGTTTCAAGATGTCGCGAGCGGAACTCGCCGGCGATGATGCGAAGCATGGGGGCTCCCGAGTCGGTGTGGCGGCGCCGCGGCGGGCGCGACGGTCAGGCGACGCCGACCGCCGCCGCGTCGCGGTCGCTCAGCATCCCGCCGTCGGACCTCTGCTTCACCGTCCCGTCGCGCTTGCGGGAGCGTTCGCACCGCGGCTCGTTCCGCAGGTCGTGCACCGTCACGCCCGACGCCGACCGTGACAGGGTGACGCGGCTCACGCCCATCAGGTCCGCCAGGTCGTCCGTGCTGAATCTCGACAAGGCGCCGTCGGGGTCGGGCAGTTCGATCCCCGCGTCCAGCGGGTTGTCCAGGTCGCTGGTCTGACGCCGCTCTTCCAGCGCCTTGAGCCCGGCGTCGCGCGCCCTCATGGCCGCCTCCCAGCCCGCGTCGGGCGTTACCGGGAACGCGTCGATGAACGTCTTGATGTGGACGCACGCCGACGCATCGCCGGGACCGCACCTCATCAGCGCCCGGTACGCCTCGTCCGCCGTGTGCGGCATGAGCGGCGCCAGCAGCCGGCACAGCCCGTCGGTGATGCCCCACAGGCACGACTGCGTCCGCCGGCGCCGGACCGAATCGGCCCGGTCGCAGTACAGACGGTCCTTGATGGCGGCGCAGTACACGCTGCTCATGGTCTCGTTGCAGAAGTCAAACAGCGCCACCGCCGCGGCACGGAAGTCGTACGCCTCGTACGCGCGCCGGACCTGCTCGCTCATCGCGTTGTACGCCCCGAACGCCCACGCCTCGAGCGAGGTCGGCGGCACCGACGCGAACGGCACGCGTGTGCCCCCCCCGCCTCCCCCGCCCGGGCCGTCCTTGCCCGACGGCGAGGGCGTGAAATCCTCCAGGTTCCCCAGCATGAAACGCAGCGTGTTCCGCACCTTGCGGTACGCCTCGCCTGAGACGGCAAAGTACGACTTGTCGGCGCGGATGTCCCCCGTGTAATCGACGGTGGCCACCCACCACCGGCACACGTCGGCCCCGAACTCCTTCAGCAGGTCCTCGACCTCGAGCGTGTTGCCCTTGCTCTTGGACATCTTCTCGCCGTTCTTGTCCACGATGAACCCGTGCGTGAGCAGCCGCTTGAACGGCGGCCGCCCCGTGGCCCCCAGCGCCGGCAAGAGCGACAACTGGAACCAACCGCGGTGCTGGTCCGAGCCCTCGAGGTACAGATCGACGGGGTAGTCCGTGCCCGCGGCACCGCCGCCGGAACGCTCGCGCATCACCGCGTTCCACGAACTCCCGCTCTCGAACCACACATCGAAGATGTCCGTCGACTTCTTGAGGTTGCCCAGGTCGAGCCCGCGCGGGGCCTCCTTGTCCGCGGCGTAGTCGTAGTGGCGCAGGATGTCCTTCGGGCCTTCGAGGAACCACGCGTCGGAGCCCGCCTCGCGGAACCGCTTCGCCACCGCACGCACGCTCGCGGCGGTGAGCAGCGTCGTCGTGTTGCCGGCGGCGTCGACGCTGTAGAACGCCGGGATCGGCAGGCCCCACGAGCGCTGACGGCTGATGCACCAGTCCGGGCGGGCTTCGAGCATCCCGCGCAGACGGTTGCGCCCCCACTCGGGGGTGAACGCCACCGCGTCGCCCCCCGTCGCTTCCAGCGCCAGCGAGCGGAGCGTCCCGCCGTCCTTCCGCACCCGATCCACCCCCACGAACCACTGCTCCGTCGCGCGGAAGATCACCGGCGACTTCCCCCGCCAATCGTGCGGGTACGAGTGCATGAACGTGTGGTCATGGAACAGGTGACCCGAGTTCCGCAGCATCTCCACGATCTCGGGGTTCGCCTTCCAGATGTTCTTGCCACGCACCGCCGGGGGGGTCGAATCGTCGTACGAGCCGTCCCCCTTCACCGGGCAGTAGATCGGCAGCTTCTCGCGCAGGCCGGTCTGGTAGTCTTCGGCGCCGTGCCCCGGCGCGGTGTGCACCAGCCCCGTGCCGTCCTCGAGCGTCACGTAGTCCGCCGCGACCACGCGGTACACGCTCAGGTCCTTCACGCTCACGCCCTGCGGCAGCGCCGCCGGGTTGATCTTCGAGAAGTCCGGCGAGGGCGACACGAACGGGTGCCGGTACTTCAGCCCCACCAGTCTGTCGCCCCGGCACGTCGCCAGCACCTTCACATCCTCGGCCTTGGCCGCCTTGGTCACCTTCTCGACCAGGGACGACGCGATCACCGTGATGTTCCCATCCACCCGCACCAGCGCGTACTCGAACGAGGGGTTCACCGCGATCGCCAGATTCGCCGGGAGCGTCCACGGCGTCGTCGTCCAGATCATGAAACAAGGCCGCTGGCCGGGACGCCCGCCGTCGGACTCCTCCTCCTCCTCGTCTTCTTCGCTCTCTTCTCTGCCTTGCTCCGCGTCCTCCGCGCTCTCCGCGGTGAACTCCTCTCGAGGAAAACCAAACGCGTCGTACACCGCGTCCGCGTCCGCCGCCTCGAAGTCCACGTACACCGAGATGTCTTCTCGATCCTCGTACTCCAGCTCCGCGTCCGCCAGCGCCGTCTCGTTCGCCACGCTCCAGTGAACCGCCTTAAGCTGACGGTACACCAGCCCCTGTTCCACCAGGTCGGCGAACACCTCCAGCGTCGCCCCCTCGTACTCCCTGCTCATCGTCAGATACGGGTGCTCGTCGTCGCACAGCGCCAGGAACCGCTTGAGCTGCCCGCTCTGCAGCTTCTGGTACTTCTCGGCGTGCTTCTGGCACTCGCGCCGGATCGCCATCCGACGCTGGTCATCCGGCAGCCCGGCGATCTTCTCGAGCTTCCCCGCCGCCGCAAGCTCGGTCATCACCTTGTGCTCGATGGGCAAGCCGTGGCAGTCCCACCCCGGCACAAACCGGCACGAGTGACCCGTGGTCTCCAGCCCCTCCGGCTTCTTTTTCCCCCCCATCAGTTTCGACCGCACCACAAAGTCCTTCAGGCACTTGTTGAGCATGTGCCCCAGGTGCAGGCTGCCGTTGGCGTACGGCGGGCCGTCGTGGAACACAAACCTCGGCGCACCCGCCGCCTCACGCGACGCCTGCACCTTCTCATACAACCCCATCGCGTCCCACGACTTGATCGACGCCGGCTCGTTCTGCACCAGGTTCGCCTTCATGGCGAACGGCGTCGACGGGAGACGGATCGTCCCGGCGTAGCGGCTCTTCTCTTCGGCGGGCTTCGCGGCGGCGGCGGTTTGGGCTGGCGGCGTCGACATGGCCCGGATCGTAGGGATATGCCCCCAACAATCCCAGCACTCCCGCTCATGCCCGGTTTCTAACGCCCGGTCCCCGGCTCGGGGCCTCAGCCCTGAGCCTCAAAGATCGACGACGACCTCAGCACCACCCCGCCGTTGGCCACAAGGTGGTACGCCTCGGCGTTGATCTCACGCCGGATCCGTTCCACCACCAGGATCGAGGCGCACTTGCCCCCCTCGTCGTCGTTCCAGGTGTACACCAGTCCCTTGGCCTCCCTCCCGAAATCCGTGAGTTCCTTGTAGGTGGCCCGGTACAGGCTCTCCGGCAACTGCTCGGTCTGCACCGTGGTGCAGTACTTGATCTTCTTCCCGAAAGCGTGGTCGTGGTCCCGTTCGCCCGCGCAGGGAAGCGCGGTGACCACCCCCCGGTCCGGGATGCCGTCCTCCATGTCCGTGATCAGCTCGACGCCGCAATCGCCGTCAAACTGGAACCGCATCAGGTGGGACCCCGGCATGACCCAGCCCTCGAACTCGTACCCGTTGTGCTCGATCACGCGCCGACCCTTGACCTTGAACAACTCAGGGTGCAGGGCGCGGGAATAAAGGATCAGGCGATACGCTTGGAGATTGATCGGCGACTTCATAGATACTCCGCACAGAACCCGAACAGGAATCGCTCGGTCTCTCTCCCCCAACGCGGTCTTGACGCTGGGAAACCACGACTTTAGGCCCGGGACAGCCGCAGGCAAGGGCTTCGTCAGGATTTTCACAACCTTCACCCCTGCTCTTTCGCAGGGGAGGGACATCTTCTCGGGCCTTGGATGAGGCAAGCCGACGCCCCGGGCTTGACGACCGGCGTCAGAACCCGTTGCAGCACCGGGCGTTATCGGGCCGATCCACTCCTGACGACCCCGCCCGCTCCACCGAGTGGCTGAACCCACATGCCCACCCTCGCCCAGCGTGCCGCCATCCTTCGACGCTGCGGGCGCAGCGCCCGCGAGCAGGCGCTGCTCTGCGCCCTCCCCTGGGCCCAGGGGGTGGAAGCCGACGTGCTGGCGATCGAACTGGTCGAGTGCCTGAGCCTGAGCCGCCAGCCGCGCCGGGTTCTCCACGGCGCCTTGAGCGCCTGGCCGCGCCTGACTTCCGGAACGCGCGACCTGCTGCTGAGCGCCGCGGCGGAGGGCATCGACGACGGCGCGAACGCTCTGGCGGGTTCACCCAGCGCCGCCAACCGCGCCGCCGCCGCGGAACTGGCAGGCGACCTGTTGGTGGGCCCGCG
>CAZDYM010000176.1:0-5816 GCA_964509325.1 uncultured Phycisphaeraceae bacterium | reverse complement strand
TGCCCCTCCGCCGAGACAACCCGACCCTGATCGGTGCTGCGCCCCCCACTCCCCCCGTCCCACCCCCGACCCACCCCCGTCGCACCCCCCGCCGCTCACGCCGACACGGTCTGCCCCGCGCGCCGGAACATCGCCAGCGCGTACACCGCCGCCTCGATCTCCGTGCTCCCAACCACCCCGCCCAGCGCCCGCCCCGAGGCGTCACGCCACTCCGCCCGGTAGCAGTCGAACAGGTCCACCTTCCGCAAACTGAGGTCGGCGTTCGCCGCGCTGAACTCACGCAGCACCCGTCCCAGCCCGGGGTAGCACCGCCCGCCGTGGTACTCGCACCCGGACGTATCCAGCGCCGTCCAGCCCGTGCCGAACAGTTGGTCGATGGCGAAGTCGAGTCCCATGGCATGCCGCCTTTCGCAGTGGATCAAACCCGAGCGGACACACGGCCAATCGCGGCGTCGAGACGCCGCCCAATCGCGGACATCATCCTAGCCGCAAGACACTTCAAACGGAATGCTGATCGGCACGCCGCCCACCCCCGCTCCATCACGGCGCGTGCCGAGGTTTCCGGACCCACTCGCGCTCCGCCTCGCCAACATTCGGCCTATGTTTGGGGGTGAACCCCAGGCCCGCCCAGTCCTCGACGAGCCAAGCCGCGCACCACGCCGAGTACGCGAGCCGCACCACCCACGGCTTCGTCCGCGGGCGCGGCGCCCAACTCAACCCGCCCAACCGCTTCGAGCCCATCTCCTTGCACGTGCTGGGTGAGCACCTCGACCAGATCGCCCTCGAAAAACCCAGCGCCGCCGACACCGGCGTCAGTCTCCCCACCCGCGTCTACCGCGACCGCGCCAAGACCGTCATCAACCCCGTCGACTCGCCCGACCTCCACATCAAGTGGACCCTCAACCCCTACCGCGGCTGCGAGCACGGCTGCGTGTACTGCTACGCCCGCCCAACCCACGAGACCTTCGGCCTCTCCTGCGGCCTGGATTTCGAGACCCGGCTCTTCGCCAAGGACGACGCCCCCGAGCTGCTGCTCAAGGAACTCGCCCACCCGTCGTGGCAGGGCGAGCCCATCATGCTCAGCGGCATCACCGACCCCTACCAGCCCGTGGAGCGTGCGCTCCGCATCACCCGGCGCTGCCTCGAAGTGATGGCCGCCTGCGGCCAGCCCGTCACCATCGTGACCAAAAACGCCATGGTCACCAGGGACACCGACCTGATCGCATCGCTCGCCCGGCAAGACGCCGCGAACGTCGCCCTCAGCATCACCACCCTTGACAACCGCCTCGCCGGCCTGATGGAGCCCCGCGCCAGCGCCCCGGCCGAGCGCCTGAGGGCTGTCCGCTCGCTCAGCGACGCCGGCATACCCGTCACCGTCATGATCGCCCCGGTCATCCCCGCCCTCAACGATCACGAGATCCCCGGCATCCTCAAGGCCGCCAAGGACCACGGCGCCACCGGCGCGGGCTACGTGCTGCTGCGCCTGCCCTACCAGATCAAGGACCTCTACCTCGACTGGCTCGCCCGCGAGTTCCCCGACCGCGCCGCCCACGCCGAGAACCAGCTCCGCGACGCCCGCCGCGGCGAACTCTACCAATCCGCCTGGAAAGAGCGCCAACGCGGCGTCGGCCCGCGCGCCGAGCAAATCAAGACCATCTTCGACATGTTCAAACGATCCCTCGGCCTGGATCAACGCGGCGTCGGCCTCCGCTCCGGCGCGTTCCGCCGACCGGCGCCGCCCGATCCGTCCGGCCAGATGGGGCTCTTCACCTGAATCCCTCGCGCCGCCCCGCGCGGATCGACCCCCGGCCGCGCGAACAATCACTCGCGTCGAGCCCGGACCGTTTGCAGCGGTCCTCAACCGGCCACCCAGTCCACCGACCGATCCGCCCCTCTCCCTCCCCCGATCACGCCCCGGGCTCCTCCGACGATCTCAGCACCACCCCCGCCCCGCACTCCGGGCACACCGGCGACCTCAACCCGGCCGCGTCGTACCCGCACGCGGCGCACCGCTCGTCGTACACGCTGATCCGGAACGTCAGCCCGCAGTTCACGCACGCCCCACCCGGCAACGCCATGAACTGGCGCTTCGCGCACCTCGGGCACGTCAGCCGGACCGCCCGGTACGCCTCGGCCCGCGCCGCCCAACGGCGCGTCGAGCCCAGACGCCACGCCACCACCAGCCCGACCGTCGAGCACGCCCCGATCAGGCTCAGCGCCGCGATGACGCGGAACGCGATCCCGTCGGTCCCTTGCTGTCCGGCGTTCCAGGGCTCGGTGAGCGCCGCGAGGTACGCCCCCACCACCGCGCACCCGATCGCCGTCCACCGCAGGAGACCCGCCCACGTCGGCAAGACGCCCGTGAGCGCGACGTTCGCGTACGCCGCCGACCCCGCCGTCGCCCACAACAGCGGCTTCGCCCCCGGCAGAAACGTCCCGTTGCCCAGCAGCATCGAGGCCCCGTCGGCGCCCAGCAGCGCCGCCGCGATCACCCCCAGCCACCGCCAGTGCCGACGGTCCCGCCCGTGGTTGACCAGCGCGGCCACGACGCACGGGATCGCCCAGATGAGCGTCAGGATCAGTTCGTCCAACAGCGCCAGCGCCGGGCCCCACAGCGCCCGCAGCACGCACCCCATCAGCACCACCAGCGCCGGCACGCCGATCCGCGTCGCCCACCGCATCACCGGCGCCGACTCGAACGCCAGCAACGCCACCGCCGGCCCCGCCACGAGCACCAGCGACATCACCGTCCCGAACAGCCGGTACTGCGTCCGCGTGCCCCACAGCCCCATGGCGTCGCCCCAGATCGCCAGAATCGAGCACGCGAACGCGAGAACCACGACCATCACCCCGCCCGCGCCCGCCCACCTTCTGCCCCGGTCCTCCAGCCAGCCCGACACCGCCGCCAGCAGCCCCGCGCTCGCCGCCGCGACGAAGCACGTCGCCAGCACCCGCCCGCCCCCCGAGTACAGCCCGGCCAGCATCATCGCCGCGCCCACCACCGCCCCGATCCCCAGCGTCCACAGCGTCACGCGGAGGCACAGCCGCTGGAACCGGGACGCGCCCCCCGGCCCATCCGACGGAACCTCGGCATCTCGGAGCGGGCCGGTCATCGGTCATGGCTCCCGCGTCGGCTCGTCGCCGCATGCCCCCGGCACGACACCGAATCACCACCCGAGCCCCACGCCCGCCCCCACCGCCGCTTCACACCTCCATCACTTCCTTCGTCTTCGCGGCCACCGCCTCATCGATCGCCGTCTCGTGCTTCTTCAGCAGGTCCTGCACCTTGTCCTTCAGGTCCGCGAGCTGGTCCTCCGACAGGTGGTTGTTCTTGTCTTTCTCCAGCATGTCGATGTGCTTGTTGGCGTCGCGACGCACGTTCCGCACCGCGATCTTGCAGTCCTCCCCGGCCTTCTTCACCTGCGCCGCCAGCTGCTTGCGCCGGTCCCCCGACAGCGGCGGGACATTGATCCGGATCATCTTCCCGTCCACGATCGGGTTCAGCCCCAGGTTCGCCGCCTCGATCGCCTTCTTGATCTCGTGCAGCGCCCCCGCGTCGAACGGCTTGATCACGAGCTGCGTCGCCTCCGCCACCGTGACCGCCGCCAGGTTCTTCAGGTCCGTCGGCGAGCCGTAATAGTCCACCTTCACAAACTCCACCAGCGCCGGCGAGGCCCGACCCGTCCGGATCCCCTTGAACTCGTTCTTCAGGTGCTCGAACGACTTGTCCATCGAGGTCTTCGCGTCTTTCAGAATGCTGTCAGCGGTCATGGCCATGGGTCTGCTCCTGCATGGATCGTCTTGCTCGGTCGAAGGGGGACCATGATACAGCCCGCGACGCCCCCGGTCGGCGTCGCGCCGCGTCGGTCTCGCATGCTGGTGCCGACCTCCCGGGCGCCGAGCAACGTCAGGAGACGGCCACGCCCTTCTCGATCTTCCCCACCACCACCGGCTGCTCGGCGACAATCTGGTCCGCGATCTCACGCCGATGCACGTCCACCTCGCGCGGGAACTCGAACGCCACCCGCACCCGGTCGCCCTTGATGCTGGCGATCCGCACCACGCCCAGCGGTTTGCGGGGGTCGCCGATGACGACCTCTTCACCTTCACGCCTGGTGATCACCAGCATGAGGACCTCCTGTCCAAGTTCCGAAGCACCGTGATCGAGAGCCACACGCCCAGGCTTGCCCGCCAAGGCGCGACACCGAACTCCCAGAATGGTAGCGAAGTCCGCCCCGGGGCCAAAGTGAAAAACCGAAACCACGGGATTCCCCCCATGATCCCCCAGACCCCTCGCGTCTCCCGGCCTTCCCGCCTCGGCCAGTTTTCCACGTTCGCATTCTGAAAGGGAACTGCGCTACCACCCCGGCCCTGGGACCACGACCCTCAGCCCCGTTCCGCACGACGCGAACCCAACGTCGCAAGGCCGCCTCACCCCTCCGCACGCACCTCGGTCACTTCCGGCACGTACTGCTTCAGGCTCCGCTCGATCCCCATCTTCAGCGTCATCGACGCCGACGGGCAACCGATGCACGCCCCGTGGAACCGCACCTTCACCACGCCCCCCGGCGCGACCTCCACCAACTCCACGTCCCCGCCGTCACCCTGCACCGCCGGGCGGATCGCGTCGATCACCTTCCGCACCCGCTCCTGCAGCGAAGGGCCCGCCGCCGGAGGCATCGGCGGCACCACGGCAACGGGACGGGGAGGCGGGCCGGCGGGTGGTTTCATCAGAGCAAAGGATAGCCGCACCGAGCCCCGACGCGGCGCTCGCACCCCTCATCGGCTCACGTGGGCGATCCCGACCACGCTGAACCGCAGCGGCGCCCCGGCCCACGCCCCCGCGTACCCCACCCCGATCCGCGCCGAACGCTCCACCCTCAGCCCGCGCCGTGACGACGCCGCCGTCATCTCGACAAACAGGTCGGCGCTCAGCGTGAGGTCCAGCCCCGTGTGCCGCCGATCGATGTCCAACGCCCGGCACAGCCGCGCCGGCCCGGAGCACAGCTCGGTGTCCTTCAGCGCCGCCGCCCGTTCCCCCGCGCGCTCGCCCCGCTTCGATCCGCGCGGGCCCGCCCGCAGCATCCGCATCCGCTCCAACCCTTCCTCCGGCTGGAGCGCCCGCACCAGCACCGCCACAGGCTCGCCGGCGTGTCCGCACACGATGTTGAAGCAGTGGTGCATCCCGTACGTGAAATACACGTACGCGGTCCCCGCCCTTGCGTACATCACCTCGGTGCGCGCCGTCCGCCGACCGTTGTACGAGTGGCACGCCCGGTCCTCCACCCCGAGGTACGCCTCGGTCTCGACGATCAGCCCCGACACCCGCTCGCCCGAATCGAGCACCCGCACCAGGCGGTGCCCCAGCAGCGCCGGCGCCAGCACCTCCGCCGGAAGCGCGAAATCGCGATGGGCCCACCTCCGCGCCACCGTGCGCCTCCCTCAGTTCCCCGCGTAGGCGTGCAGCCCCGGCAGCAGCAGGTTCACCCCGAACCACGACCACGTCATCACCGCCAAGCCCGCCATCGCCAGCACCGCCCGCGCCCCCTCGGCGTCACGCCGAACATGCACCGCCGCCAGCATCACCATCCACGTGATCAACGCCCACGTCTCCTTCGGATCAAACGCCCACCATCGGCCCCACGCCCGGTCCGCCCACAACGCCCCCAGCAGAATCCCCAGCGTCAGCACGCAGAAACCGCCGAAACACAGGCCGCGCACGGCGCCTCCGAGATCGGCGAGAAACCCACCCCGAGCCTCGGCGGGCGGGTCGTGCGGACCCGCCGGCCCGCCGCGCACGCCCCGGGGCCGCGGGC
>CAZDYM010000175.1:0-5882 GCA_964509325.1 uncultured Phycisphaeraceae bacterium | reverse complement strand
GGCATCCCGCGTCGCTTCTGCGAGAATAGCCCCGTGCGTGTGCGAGCCCCGAGTCCTGCGCTCTGGCTGATCGCCGCCCTCTCGGCGGTGTTCGCGATGGCTCAAAGGTGGACCGGCCTCGATGCCCGGCCTGTGGTCCCCGCCATCGGCACGCACGCCGCGTGCCCCGAGTGCTGCTGCAGCGAGGGCGACGAGCCCGGAGCATCCGCGGCGTCCGACGCGGCGGAACGCGGGGCTTGTTGCTACGCGTGCGATTGTTCCGAAGCCGCGTGCGATTGCGGCCCGGGCTGCATGTGCGGGCGGCACTCGCCGCGACGAGGCGGAGCCTCGGCCTGGTTGATTCTGGGCGGGTGCGCCCCGGTTCGCTTGCCCAGCACCCGCTCGGCGGAACTGGTGATGCCGCCCCGAACGGACACGGTTCACCGTGCCGTGCCCCCCATCCCGCTGCTCCCAGCGAAGGGAGTTGGGGCGCGGCTGGCGTGGCTGGGGGTCCGAACAACCTAGCGAGGCCCGAGCACGCGAGGCACGCGTCCGGCGAGACCATCTCGTACGCGTGCCGACCGTCGCGCCGCGGTGCGCGCTCCGTCTTTCACGCAACGTCCGCGGCGTGAGATGTCGCGTTCGGGCCGCCGTGGGGGCGATGCTCGCCCCACGGGTGATTTCCATCCAGCAACAACAACCCAGCCCGCGGCGTCGTCGGCTTGCCGGCGCCCGCGGCCACGGAGAACTGACCATGAAGAGCATCAGCATCGTTCCGCGGCTGGCCCGGGCGGCCGGGGTGTCGGCGCTTGCCTGCGTCGGCGTCGGACTCGCTTCGTGCGCATCCTCGGGCTCGGGGCCGAGCGCGGACCGGCATGTGCCCGGCACCACCGAGGAACAGATCATCAGCCATCAGGTGACCGAAGCGGACCGCGCCAAAGCCCAGAGCAGGCAGGCCATCGCCGCCGACGAGGCCGTCCTGTACGTCAACGGCATGGGCTGCCCGCTGTGCGCCACCAACATCAACATGCAGCTCGAGCGCGTCCCCGGCGTGAAGAGCGTGAAGGTCGACCTCGGCGTCGGCAAGGTCACCATCGGGATGCTCCCGGGAACCAGGCACCCGTCGCCGGCGGCGCTGGGCGAGGCCGTGGAGGACGCCGGCTTCACGCTGGTCAAGGTTGAGGAGCGGTAAGAAAACGCTCGGAGGCACGAGCGCAGGAAGCACCGGCGTGGGGAGATCGGATCACAGCATGCTGAAGCGATGGATGTGGACGGCGGCATCGGCCGGCGCGGCCTGCCTCGGCGCCTCAACCCCCGAAGCCCTCGGGCAGGAGGCCATGTACACCGAGGCGGCCACCATGCCTTCCCCGGGCGTCTCGGTGTACCGCACGCAACTGCACTTCTCGCGGTACGGCACCGGGCCGGACAGCGACGCGGAGAACATCGACAAGTTCGAGTACGGCCACAGCCTGCAGCACGGGCTGGCCCGCGCGCTCTCGGTGCGCCTGGACTTCACGCCCGTGTGGGAGACCGAGCACAACAAGGGCGGCGGCGAGGACCACGACCAGGGCGTCAACGACCTCGACGCCATGCTCAAGTGGCGCATCTATAAGGAGGACACCGGCGGCGTCGACACCCTCCGCGCCGCCCTCATCGCCGGCGCCGCGTTCGCTTCCGGCGATGACAAGGACTTCTCCACCCAGTCGGTCAACCCCCACGTCGGCGCCGTGGTCACGCTCGTTCGGGGCCGGCACGGTTTCAACCAGGAGGTCGATTACCGCGTCAACACCGGCGGCGGCGGCATCGACAACACCGAGGGCGGGCAGGGGCCCGCCGACGCCTTCAAGTACAGCACCGCCTATCTGTTCCGCCTTCTCCCCGAGAAGTTCACCGCCGAGTCCGTCGGGGCGTGGTACCTCACGGCGGAACTGACGGGGCTCGCCGAGACCAACGGCGACCACGACCTCCGCTGGGCGCCGGGGCTCATGTACGAGGGGCAGCGCTTCGCGTTCGAACTCATGGCCCAGTTCTCGCTGTGGGACGACCTGGACCACAGGCCGGAGCTCGATTTCTCCGTCGGCGTCGGGCTGCGGTTCACGTTCTGAAGCGGACGCCGACCGGCTGGTCAGAACTGGATCGGGATGCCCTCCTTGCGGTACTTCTCGATCAGCAGTTTCGCTTCGGTCAGGGCCTGTTCCAGACGCACCGCCGCGTCGTTGAGGTTGCGGAACAGGTCGGGGTTGTTCAGCAGCTGGCCGACGGTGCCCTCACCGGCGGAGGCCTTCGCCACCAGGCCCTGCACATCGTGCACGACCGCGCCGAGTTCGCGCGACGCCGCCGCCAGTTCGGACGCGGTCTTGTTGAACTGCTCGGTGGCCCCTTGGGCGCTCTGGCTCACGACCCCGGCGGTCTTCTTCCACTCTTCCGTCAGCGAGGACACCTTCTCGAGCGTCTCGCTGAGCTTCTTCATCGCGCCCGTCGCGTCGGCGCGCAGGTCGGCGTCACCAAGCCATCCCCGCGCGTCGGACACCGCCATGTCGAACCGCTCGACCGCCGACACCAGGTTCGCCGGCGCTTTCCCGGACTCGACGTCCGCGAGGGTCCGCGGCTCGAGCATCGCGCGGACACGCTGCCCCACCTCGGTGTAGGTGTCGGCCAGCGTGTTGAACTTCGCGACCGCGGTATCGAGCGCGCCCAGCCGCTTGTCCAGCAGGCTGGACATCTCGCCCATCAGCCCGGGCGCGTACGCCTTGCTGGTGAACGTGTCGCCGGGCGCGAAGAAGTCGCTCTCGTCGATCACCCCGTCGGCCCCTCCGGCGTCGGCGGTGGCGGTCAGCGCCAGCTGCGCCTGGCCCACCAGGTCGCGCAGGATCGACACCGACACCTCCTTCGGGACGCGGACGTTCTGCTCGATCAGCAGCTCGAACCGCACCCCCTGCCGCGGGTCTTCGGAGGTCTTCACCGACTTGATGTTGCCCACGCGCACGCCGTTGAGCGTGATGGGCGCGCTCGGCATCAGCCCGCCCGCGTTGTCCATGCGCAGGCCGATGCTGTACGACGGGGTGCGGAACCACGCCATCTCGCCCATCAGCCACAGCAGCAGGCCGAGGCCGACCAGGCCGACAATCGCGGTGGCTCCGATCACGAAATCCCGAACCGGGTGCTTCACGTCTGGCTCCTGGCCTTGGCGCGGGGGCCGCGCGCCTGCTTGATGTAGCGGGGCTCCTCCTCGGGCTCGTAGTGCCCGCGGAGGAAGTTCTGCACGTGCTCGTCGTCGGAGTGCTCGATGTGCTCGAACGGGCCGTCGGCGATGATCGTGCCCCCGCCCAGCATCACCACCCGGTCGGCGATCTTGCGGGCGCTCACCAGGTCGTGGGTGACGCACACCCCGGTCACCCCGAGTTCGGCCTGCAACTTGAGGATGAGCTGGCAGATCCCGTCGGCGCGGACGGGGTCCAGCCCGGTGGTGGGCTCGTCGTAGAGCATGACGCGGGGCCGGAGCATGATCGCCCGCGCGAAGGCCACCCGGCGCTGCTGGCCGCCCGACAGTTCCGCCGGGCGCTTCGCGCCGACGCCGACGAGATCAACCATGCGCAGGGCCTCCTCGGCACGCTCGGTCAACTCGTCGTCCGAGAGGTCCATGTGCTCCACCAGCGGGAAGGCGAGATTGTCGCGGATGGTCATCGAGTCGAACAGGGCCGAGAGCTGGAACACAAAGCCGATCTGACGGCGCACCGGCGCCAACGCCTCCTCGCCGAGGGTATCGACGCGGGCGTTGTCGAACCACACCGAGCCCTTGTCCGGGCGCAGCAGGCCGACGATGTGCTTGAGCAGCACGCTCTTGCCGGTCCCGCTGGGGCCCATCACCACGGTTGTCCGGCCCTCCTCGAACCCCACGCTCACCCCCGACAGCACCACCAGCGGGCCGAACGATTTGTGGACATCCTCGAAACGCACGATCTCCGGGCGCGGACCCGTCGCGTGGCCGGGCTCGGGCGCCGAAGCGGGCCCCGGCGTCGGCGCGGTCCCGTCGGACCCGCGCGGCGCCGGCGCATCGGCCGTCGGGCTCGTGGGGGGCGCGGGTCGGGGCTCGTCCGTCATCGCCGTAGTATTGATCGATGACCCAAGCCGAGCAACGCCGGACCATCCAGCGCGGGCCGAAGTTTGATTTCGAAGAGGTCACGTTGGCGGGCCGCAACGGCGTCCCGATCCGCCGATACATGATCCGGCACCCCGGGGCCGTCGTCGTCGTCCCGGTGCTCGGGACCGATCCCGACGCCGCCCGGTGCCCCGGGGCCCCGCAAGAGCCACGTCTGGTCATGATCCGCAACCACCGCTTCACCGTCGGGCGTGAGGTGTGGGAGTTCCCCGCCGGAACCCTCGAACCCCCCGAGCCCCCCGAGACATGCGCCTCGCGCGAACTCGAAGAGGAAGCCGGGTACCGCGCCGCGCGGATCGAGCCGCTGGGCGCCTTCCTCACGACCCCCGGCATGACCGACGAGATCATGCACGCCTATCTGGCCACCGGGCTCACCCACGTCGGCCAGCACCTGATGGACGACGAGAGCATCACCGTCGAAACCGTCCCGCTCTCCCGGGCGCTTGAAATGATCGACCGCGGTCAACTGACCGATGCCAAGAGCATGCTGGCGCTGCTCATCGCGCTGAGGAAAGGGCGATTGTCGCCCGTGGCCGCGTAACGCCTTGGGGGCACCCCGAGCACGGAGCACCGTTCAACGCAACGTCGCCCGCCCCCCGCTGCCCCTGCCCCCCGCTGCCCCGCCCCCCCTCCCCTCCGCCCCCTATCCCCTCCACCCCCCCTCCCCTCCGCCCCCCGCTCTCCGCCGCCCGCCGATACCCCGTGTCACCCGCCCCCCCAACCTCCGGCCCTCCGAGCCTGCCCCGCGGATTCTGGCGACGGCTCTTCGAGAACCCCGAGAATCCCCTCGGCTGGTCTCTCAAAATGTTCACCGCCCTGGGGGTCACCGCGCGCATCCACCTGCTCACGCTCGTCTACATCCTCGGGCAACTGCTCTGGTCGATCCCGCAGTCCCACGGCGGATTCCTCTTCGTCGCCCCGGCCATGCTGGCTCTGTTCGTTCTCGTCCTCATCCACGAGTACGGCCATTGCATCGCCTGCCGGCGTACCGGCGGCACCGCCGACCGCATCGTCATGCTCCCCTGGGGAGGCCTCGCCCTCACCCAACCGCCCAACCACTGGCTCGCGCACTTCCGCACCACCGCCGGCGGCCCGCTGGTGCACGTGCTGCTCGCCCCCGCGTTCGCGCTCGCGCTGTGGCTGGTCGGGATGGGCTCGACCGTCGCCTTCAACCCGCTGAACCCCATCGGCACGCTCTCGACCATCAACGCCGCGAGCGACGCGATCCTGCTGGCGAAGGTCACCCTGTGGTGGTTCCACGCCGTCAATCTCATCCTGCTCGGGTTCAACCTGCTGCTGCCCATGTACCCGTTCGACGGCGGCCGGCTCATCCACGCGCTCTTGTGGCGCTCCCTGGGCCACGCGAGGGCCACGCACGTCTCGGTGCTGGTCGGGTTCGCGGGGGCCATGGTGCTGGCGGTGGCGGCGCTTCTGCTGGAAAAGTCGATGCTGGTGCTCATCGCCGTCTTCGGGGCCCTGGCGTGCTACGCGGAACTGCGACGGCTCCGCGGCGAGGCCGACCTGTTGGGCGGCGGCGGCGATGCCGAATCGACCCGGTGGCGTCCGCCGATCGAGGAAGAAACTCCCGAGGACCGCGCCGCCGCCCGCCGCGCCGAGCAGGCCCGTCGCGACAACGAGCGCCGCGCGGCCGAGCAGGCCGAACTCGACGCCGTGCTCGCCAAGATCGCCGCCAGCGGGATGGACAGCCTCAACCGCGCCGAGAGGAAGGTCCTCGCACGCGAGA
>CAZDYM010000174.1:0-5882 GCA_964509325.1 uncultured Phycisphaeraceae bacterium | reverse complement strand
TCATACCCAAACAAAGCACGAAGAAACCCGCCATGAAACTCACCGCCCTGATCCTGATCGCCGCCGTCGGGTCCGCCGCCTGCTCCGCCAATGCCCAGCAGTTCTGGAATCTCGGCCCGAACCGCCTTTCAACCAGCATCAGCAACACCGGCGTGGTCGTCGGTGACAACCGCACCGACCAGCAGTACTTCAAGTGGACCGCCGCCACCGGGGAGTTGAGCATCGGGGGTCGGATCGCCGGCGACGGCATCGGCGGCCAGGCGACGATCTCGCACGACGGGCAGGTCGTCGCCGGCACGGTGTTCAACAGCATCAGCGGCGTGCACGAGATGGGCCGATACGACGTTGCCTCCGGGACCTGGACGCCCCTGGGCGGCATCGGCGGCACCTCCGACGCCGAGACCAGCTCGGGCTGGGGCATCTCGGGCGACGGCTCGACGATCGTCGGCCTGGGCTGGGTGACCCCGGGCTCGGCGCACGGCGTGCGGTGGCGCGGCGGCACGGGCGTGCAGGATCTGGGCTCGACCACGCCCGGCAGCAGCAGCCGCGCCAACAACACCAACCTCGACGGCTCGGTGATCGTCGGCTGGCAGGACAACGAGAACGGACGCCAGGGCGCGGTCTGGGTCAACGGCACACAGGAACTCATCGTCGACACCAACGGCTCCCCGGCCAGCGAGGCCAGCGCCGTCAGCGACGACGGGGCCTGGGTCTCCGGGTTCCAGTTCGGCGGGTTCTTCGGCTCCTCCGAACTCTGGCGCTACAACACCACCAGCGACACCTACGAGGCCCTGGGCAACCTCGCCGACGGCGCCGACTCGATCACCGCCGGCGCCGCCATCAACGCCGACGGCTCGCTCATCGCGGGCGGCACCTGGGGCTTCGGCCCGGCGTTCTTCGGCACCGCCATCATCTGGGAGCAGGGCGTCGGCGTGCAACGCTTCTCCGACTACCTGGACAGCCGGAACATCGCCTACGAAGCCGGGTACTCCTTCGCCTTCGTGACCGACATGTCGTCCGACGGCACGTGGTTCACCGGCTGGGGCCGGACGGCGAACTTCGAGGTCACCAGCTTCGTCGTGCACGTGCCCGGCCCGGGTTCGACCGCCCTGCTCGCCCTGGCAAGCCTCGGCGCGGCACGGCGGCGTCGCTGAGCGCCCCCGCCGCCGGATATTCTGCGGGCGTCCGCGGCGGCACCCCCACGGGCCCGCCCCGGGCTCGTGCTCCGATTCGATCGACGGAGGGAAGACCACCCGCATGGCCGCGACACTGACCTTTGAGGAAGACCTGACGACCGCCTTCCAAGGCGTCAAGCGGTCGCTTTCCGAGATGCTGCGGGCCTCGGGGGCCAACGTGTACTCGCCCGGCGAGTGCGCGCGCCGCCTGGGCCTGAACCGCAACCTGACTTGGAAGATCGCCAAGGTCCTCAGCGAGGCGAACATCTACACCGCCCTGCAGCACCTCCCGGGGGACGAGGGGCTGGAGATCGTCGTCACCTCCATGCGCCGCGCGGCGGTTCCGCTTCCGCTCATCGACGCGTTCAACGAATCGATCGCCCGCTTCGAGGAGGTCGTCCGGGTCCACGCCGGCGACCGGATCACCCTCGACCTCATCCTCGACAGCATGGGCGGGCAGGGCTCGGCGGAGCGGCTGGAGCAGTCGCGCAAGCTCGCGTTCCGCGGCAACAGCGGCCTCTGGGGGCTGCAGACACGCGTCCGCAGCACCACCACGCTGGTGGCGCCCAACCACGACGACCCCTCGATGATGGACCTCTGCATCGTCGGCGGCGTGATCGACTTCCGACGCCTCCGCCCCGGCATCACCTGGCCGCTGTTCCGCCCGCGCCAGTACCAGGACGACGGCTCGCCCATCGACCTGGGCCCCAAGGAGGAACCGGTCGACCTCTCGACGCTCGACCCCTCGACGCCGATGCTCATCCGCGACTTCTGCTCGCCCAACATGCCCGAGATCAGGGCCGTGCGCAGCCGGCTGGGCTGGGACTACGAGATGGGCGACGGCCCGGTGGGCAACCTCGGCGCGTTCACCTGCTTCTTCGGGCGCATCGTCCGCAAGGCCGATTCACGCTTCCGCGCCCCGGGCAACCGGTACTTCGACCTGCTCTCCCACGTCACCATGCCGGCGGAGACCATGGTCTTCGACGTGCTCATCCACCAGGACCTCCCTTTCCTGATGAACCCCAAGGTGATGCTCGTGGCGTCCACCGACGGCTCGAGCCCCGGCGACTTCGACTGGGGCCGAACCATCCCGCTCGAGGAACGCCCCGTGGAACTGACCGGCCGCCCCCCCTTGCTCGGCACCAGCCTCATCCCGCGCTACGACGAACTGGCCTCGATGCTGTTCACCCGCATGGGGCGCGAGGCCCGCGAGTTCCGCGCTTTGCGGCTGACGATCAAGTACCCCCCCATGCACGCGGTCACCGTGCTGCGGAACGAACTGCCGGAGCGGTGAGGGGATCACCGCCCCCCGCCGACACCGCCACCAACCCCGGCGTTCATCCGAGCCTGCAGGAACGCCTGGCGAAGGTCCTGCACCTGCAGCAGCTGCACGCTGCGGCCCTGCTCCACGCCGAAAACCGACAGCGTCTCGTTGCGCTGGTCGAGCACGCACAGGACGTCCTCGTCGGTGCCGGAGGCGGCGGTCAGCACGCTCAGATCGCCCACGTTGGCCGCGTCGCCGGCGAGGGCCGCGTGCTGATGCCCGCGTCGCGACGACTCCGTGAGGATGAGCGCCAGGATCACGAACGCCGACGCCCACAACGCCGCGGGGGCGCGACCCTGAACGTCGGCGCGAGTCCGGTTTGGGTGGTTCATCGCGTCACCTCCCCGGGTCCGAAGGCGCGGCGGGCGCCGCCGCTCGCCCACCCAGAGATTGGTAGCCCAGCCCCTTCAGCGCCTTGCGGGTGCGGTCCCACTTGGCGGCGATGAGTTCCTGGTTGGCGCCGTCCACGATGTAGATCGCCGCCTCCGGCGAGCCGAGGATCCGCCCCCCGACCATCGTGTAACTGCCGCGGGCACGCTCGAGCCCCGCTCCCGCGCCCTGGCCGACGGCGGGCGGCGTCAGCACCACCGCGCCCAGCACGAGCAGCAGCACCCCGTTCACCGCGATCAGCGCCGAGATGGTCGAACGTCCAGACCGATGCATGACCACTCCGTTCCGAGGTGCTTCCGACGCGCCCGCCACGAACCGACGCGCGACGAACCCCGAGGTTCCACGTCCGCGGCGGTTGTTCTCCCCCCCGATTCCCCGACTCCCCGGCCCACCGGCCCCACCGCCCCCCGCGCGGTGCGTCGGTGGCGTGAATCAATCTTGGTGCGTCCGCCGACTGGGCATCAGGTTGACCCCGAGTGTCACCGCTGCGCACACCAGGGCCACCCCTAGCACCATGATGAAAGACACTTCGCCGGGGTCCTCGGCCTTGGGGGGCCGGACGATATCGGCCTGCGCCCACGCCGCGGCGGCGGCGCATCCCAGGGCCGTCGTCGCGGTCAGCACTCGAACACCGAACCTGCGTGTGTGGCTCATGCCGCGATGATACCGCCCGCGCCGACTTCAGAGAACGACGACTCCGGCACCGCGCTTTCCAAGCAAAGACCGAACAAGAGTGACTTTCTCCCGGCGGGAGGAGGGCGTCGGACGCCCGCGCGCCGGCCCTCGGGTGTATCGTCCCGTGGCCGATTCGCATCCGAACCGACCGCCCATCGCCTTTCCCCTGAACCACTCCTTTTCTGCTGAAAGGATTCCGTCATGCCCTCCACCGCTGAACTGCTCGGCCCCGACGCCGCCAAACTGCTGAACTACGAGGCCAAGGGGATCAGCCGATCGCGGCTGCACCTGCCGGGACCGGACTTCATCGACCGCGTGTTCGCGCAGACCGACCGCCCGGTGCCGGTGCTGCGGAACTTCCAGACGATCATGAACCACGGGCGCCTCGCCGGGACCGGGTTTGTCTCGATCCTGCCGGTGGATCAGGGCGTCGAGCACTCCGCCGGCGCTTCGTTCGCGCCCAACCCCGACTACTTCGACCCCGAGCACATCGTGAAACTGGCGATCGAGGGCGGCTGCAACGCGGTGGCCTCGACCCTCGGCGTGCTCGGCGCGGTCGCCCGCAAGTACGCCCACAAGATCCCCTTCCTCGTCAAGTTCAACCACAACGAGATGCTGACGTACCCCAACGTCTTCAAGCAGTCGTACTTCGGCAGCGTGAAGCAGTGCTTCGAGATGGGCGCCCTCGCCGTCGGCGCGACCATCTACTTCGGCTCCGAGACCAGCCGCGAGGAGATCAAGTACGTCTCCGACATGTTCGAGGAAGCCCACTCCTACGGCATGGTCACCGTGCTGTGGTGCTATACCCGCTCCAACGCCTTCAAGGTGAAGGGCGCCGACGGCAAGAGCACCGACTACCACGCCAGCGCGGACCTCTCCGGCCAGGCCGACCACCTGGGCGCCACCATCAAGGCCGACATCATCAAGCAGAAACTCCCCACCAACAACGGCGGCTACAGCGCCCTGAACTCCGGCGGCTCGTCCTACGGCAAGTGGGACAAACGCGTCTACACGCAACTCTGCGGCAGCGACGAAGCCGGCAACGGCGGACACCCCATCGACCTCTGCCGATACCAGCTCGCCAACGGCTACATGGGGCGCGTGCCGCTGATCAACTCCGGCGGCGAGAGCAAGGGCGCCTCGGACCTGCACGAAGCCGTCGTGACGGCGGTCATCAACAAACGCGCCGGCGGCATGGGCCTCATCTCGGGCCGCAAGGCCTTCCAGAAGCCGCTGAAGGACGGCGTGGCGCTCCTGCACGCCGTGCAGGACGTGTACCTCGACAAGACCGTCACCGTTGCCTGACCGTGCCGCATCGCCCGCCCGCGCCCCGGGCGTCCGACGCCCCGCAAGGGTCGGCGCGCCGGTCCGGACGCCCGCGCGCGGTCACCACTTCCACTCCGCCGGCACCCACTCGAACCCGCTGCCGTCGCGCCGAACCCGCCCCACCCCGGGCCACGGCATGTGGTACGCCAGCACCAGCGCCTTGTCCGTCGCCGCCCGGTCAAGCATCTTCGCCCGAGTCTCGGCCCCCTTCACGGCGTCGGCGTCGAAGCGCAGGTGCCACTCGGGATGACGCAGGCTCAGGCAGTGGTGGTGGATGCAGTCGGCGATGAGCAGCAGTTCCTGGCCGGCGCTCGAGAGGTGCGCGATCTGGTGCCCCGGCGTGTGCCCGAACGCCGGCTCGACTCGGACGCCGGGGAGGATTTCCCTCGCGCCGTCGATGATCTCGCAGCGGTCCTTGATGGCGGCGAGGGCCTTGACCGCCCCGTCCACCAGTTGCTTCTTGAAGGCGTCGTCGGCCTTCGAGCCCGAGAGGTCGGGGGCCGGGCCGCTCCAGAAATCCACCTCGTTCTTCTGGATGAAGCACCGCGCGTTGGGGAAGACCAGCGAGCCGTCTTCGTTGGCGAGGCCGCCGTGGTGGTCGCTGTGCAGGTGCGTGAGCACGACCGCGGTCACGTCGCCCGGGGTCAAGCCCGCGTGACGCAGCGCGTCGAGCATCTTCCCCGCCCCCCAGCCGCGACCGGCGGCGCCGTTGCCCGCGTCGAACAGCACCACGCCGCCCGGCGTCCGGACCATCGGCACGTTGAAGTGGATGTTGACGCTCTTGGGATCGAGCATGTCGGCGACGAGCGCTCGCTCGACCGCCCCCTGCGAAGCGTTCTCCCCGACGATGGGGTAGGGCGCGACCGCTCCCCCGCCGTCGCCCAACGAGTACACCTCCAACTCTCCGACCCTGAATCTGTAATACCCCGCGCCGTTGGGCAGCGGGGCGGGGGCGGGGGCGGGCTTGCTGGCGTCGCCCGCGGCACGGGCGG
>CAZDYM010000173.1:0-5901 GCA_964509325.1 uncultured Phycisphaeraceae bacterium | reverse complement strand
GGGGTCCTCGGCGGCGGAGGCGGTCGGGCGCGTGCCCGGGCTCGCCACGGGCCAGCACCTGGCCCTGCTGCGCAGCGCCCAGGAATCGGGGCGGCTCGACCACGCGGTGGCCCTGATTGATCGCTCGATCGCGGCGGGGGCGCGGGTGCGCAAGTCGATCCTGTCGGCGCTGGCGTACCCGGCGCTGCTGTCGGTGGTGGCCCTGCTGGTGCTGTGGTTCCTGGCGACGTTCGTGATCCCGCGTTTCGCCGAGACGCTGGAGAGCCTGGGCGGCACGCTGCCGTGGCAGACGAGTCTCACGCTGGGCGCCGCGAAGGTGCTGGTGTACCTCGTGCCGGTGGTGGTGCTGGGGGGCGTGGTGCTGTGGCGAGCGCGCGGGGTGTGGCTGACCACCCCCCGACGCCGCGCGCTCCATGAGGTGCTCATGAGGCTCCCGGTGGTGGGGGGGCTGCTGTGGAACGGGCAGGGGGCGCTGGCGTGCGAGACCATGGCGACGATGCTCGAGGGCGGGTCGGACGCGCTGACGGCCCTTGCCCAGGCGCAGGCGGTCGCCACCAGCCCGGTGATGGCCGACCGGCTGGACCGGGCCCGTCGGCTGGCGCGCGAGGGGGTTGATCTCGGCCAGGCGTTCAAGGACCACCGGGTGCTGCCCCCGATGGCCCAGGCGGTGATGCGGGTGGCGATGCGGGCGGGCGACCTTGCCGCGGGGGTGCGTCAGGCCGCCGAGATCTGCGAAGAAAGGCAGCGTCAACTGACCCAGCGGCTGCTGGGAATCCTCGGCCCGTGCGTCATCGTGGTCATGGCGGCGTGCGTCGGCTGGGTGGTGTGGAGTTTGGTTAGCGGGATGATGGCGTTGAATGAACTGGGCAGTGCGTTGTAGGGCTGAGGCGGGGCTTGGGCGTCGGAGTCCGGGGTCCGGAGTCCGGGGTTCGGCGCGGGGCCCCCGCGGTCGCGGCCGTCCCGCAATCCCCGGAGCCGGGGCGTTTCCCACGGGTCATCCCCCGGGCGGGTCCGCGTTGGGAGGAGATGGGGTAGATTGGGATGTTCCGGCGAGCACCGCCCCGGAACACCCAGATGCGGAACGAGCCCAAGGCAGGCAGCAAGCAGGAGAATCGATCGATGAAGAGCACGAACAAGTCGTCGTCGGCGTGGATGCTCGTGACCTGCGCGGGCGGGGCGGTGGTGATGTCGGCCCTGGTGGGCGGGCTTTTGGGCGGGTGCGCCAAGGGGCACCGGCGCGTGGGCGTCGCGGCGCCGAAGGCCGCCGTCGATCAGCCCGAGGCGTGGACGTACACCGGTCGGCCGGTGTCGCAGCCGATCGGGGTCGGGGTTCTTCCGCAGGTGGCGGGGAGCGATGGGGGATCGGCGACGGGCGCGGCGAACGGCCCCCGGCTGGTGAGCGATGAGACCATCAAAGCCGACGAGGTCGCCGGAGCGGGGGGCGAAGGGCTGGCGCCGGCGGCGGTGGTTCGGGGCGAGGTGGGCGAGCTGCTGAAGGTGAAGTACGCCGCCAACGCCGCCCCGGTCAGCGACGTGCTGCAGGTGCTGGTGGGTCAGTTGCTGAAGCGTCCGTACGTGGTGGACCCGAAGCTGGCGGGCGGGACGATCACGCTCGACATTGATGAGGAGATGACCCGGGCGGAGCTGGTGGATTTCGTGGGCGCGCTGGCGTCGCTGTACGACTGGTCGATCGAGGACCGCGACGGGGTGGTGATGTTCCGCGCCGGCGCCGGTCGGGGCAAGACGCCGACCGCGCCGATCCTCACCGGGGCTTCCGCGGCGGGCGATGAGATGGCGGCGGTGCGGGTGCGGAAGCTGCGGTACGCGGCGCCGACCGACGTGGTGAACGTCGTGAAGGAACTGATGAGCACCGGCTCGTACCAGCAGGCGGTGGGGCGGATGATCGTGATGGCCGACACGACGCGGCAGCTCAACCGGATGTCGCGGCTGATCTCGGCGCTGGACACGCCCACGTTCGAAGGCGTGAGCGTGTGGACGTACCGTCTGGGCACGCGCTCGCCCGAGGACGCCGCCGCCGTGCTCGAGAAGATCGCCTCGACGAGCCGCATCAACCCCGCGGGCGGGGCGGAGCCTTTGGCGGCGTTCGTGCCGATCAGCGGGACGGACCGCCTGATGGTGGTCTCGCGGGACCCCTCGCTGCGGGCGCTGGTGCGGACGTTCATCGAGCAGGTGGACCAGCCGCCCGAGCAGACCCGGCGCCAGCGGTACATCTACCGCGTGCAGAACTTCGACCCGGTGGCGTTGCAGAACTTCGTGACGCAGTCGCTGGCGGACAAGATCGAGGGCGCCGGCGCGGCCCCGGGCTCGGCCCCCGGCGCGGGGGCGACGAGGAAGCCCGTCCGTCTGGTGCTGGAGCAGACCGAGCGGCTGCTGATGATCGAGGCGACGCCGGAGGACTACGCCGAGGTGCTCTCGCTGATCCAGGCCATCGACCGCCCGAGGATGCAGGTGTTCATCAACTCGACGATCGCGGAGGTGGCGCTGACGGGGCAGCTCGAGTTCGGGGTGCAGTACTTCTTCCAGGGCAACGACGTGGAGAAACTGGGCATCTTCGGGCTCACGGCCAGCCCCGGCCTGGTCACGGGCGACCCGACGGGCAGCGTGTTCTTCACGGGGAGCGACGGCCTCGCGCTCGTGCAGGCGATCCAGCGTGAGGCGAAGGTCGAGATCCTCAGCCAGCCGCGCATCTTCGTGAAGGACGGGTTCAAGGCCACCATCGACGTCGGCGGCGAAACCCCCGTCGCCACCTCCAGCGCGGAGACGCCGGCGCAGGACCAGGGCAACACGCTGAGCCGGACCGACATCGACTACCGCAACACCGGCGTGAAGCTCGAGATCAAGCCCAAACTGAACGAGTCCGGCCTCATCGAGCTCGAGATCACGCAGGAGAACCGCGTCATCGCCGCCCCGGACACGTCCACGCAGGCGGGCCAGATCAGCCCCGCCTTCCAGACGCGCAGGGTGGTCACCAACGTGACCGTTCCCAGCGGCCGGACCGTGGTGATCGGCGGCATCATCGACGACCGCGTCGAGACCCGCGAGAGCAAGGTGCCGGTCCTGGGCGATCTCCCGCTGCTGGGCCCGGCCTTCACGACCACCTTCGACCGCAAGGACCGCACGGAGTTGCTGCTCACGATCACCCCGACGATCATCGCCGAGCCCACCGAGACGGTGGCGCAGATGAGCGACTTCCTCCGCGCCGCCGAGAACGTCCGGAGCATCTTCGCCGAGAAGCTGGACGAGTTGCCCCGCGGCATGCTGGCGGCTCCGTCGCTGCCGTCTTTCGAGGAAGCGCCGGTGGAGGAGCGGGGCGAGGCGGACGAGGGTGAGCCGTCCCCGACTCAGGAGCCCGGGTGAGGAAGCCACCGGAGCAAGTCGGGCATCGCGTGGCGCCGCGCGCCTTCACCCTGCTCGAGAGCGTGCTCGCGCTGGCCATTCTCGCCATGGTCATGGTCGTGTGCCTGCAGCTGCGCGCCCAGATGGGCGAGGTGGGCCGGCGGGTGCGTGTCACCGCCGCTCGCGACAACGCCGCCGAGGCGCTGTTCCAGAGCCTCGTCAACGGCCTGCTGGGCGAGCCCCGCGCCGACAGCGAGTCCGGGCTGCTGTTCTGGGAGGGCGAGCAGAACGGCGTGCCGTACAAGGTCGTGCGGAAGTTCGACCGTCGCCCCAACCCGGTGGCGGGCAAGGTCGCGTTCGACGCCGCGGCCCAGGTGGGCGTGTTCCGGTACGAGGTCACGCTCGGATCGATCAGGACGGAGTTCACATGGCACCGGTAGGACGAACAGCGCGGGCGTGCGGCATGACGCTCCTGGAGGTGGTGCTCGGTGTCGCGGTGCTGTCGTCCGTGGCGCTGCTCACGGCGACGGCGCTGGCGCAGGCCCGCGCGTGGAACGACGACAACCACGCCCACTTCCGGGCCATGCGGCTGCTCCGCGTGACCGAGCTGATGACCCGCCAGTGGTCGGACCGGCGCAGCGCCGTCGGGGTGGACGCCTCGGGCGGCAAGGTGAGGATGGAGCCGGAGAAGATCACCTTCATCACCGCCACCCCGGTGCTTCACCACGCCTGGCCCCTGGTGGCCGCGTCGTACGTCATCGAGAAGGACGGCGCGGGCGGCGCGTGGCGTCTGGTGTATGAGGAGGCGCGGGTTTCGCGCTTCGGCACCCAGGGCCAGGCCGTCGAGAACCAGCTGACATCCCCCGCGACCGGCGACGAGGAGCCGCTCCGGACGGTCCTGCTCGGGGGGCTCGGGTCATTGAGGTTTGAGCGTTACGGCCCGAGGCTGTCGCCCGAGGAGCGCGCCGCGGCCGCGGGCGGCGGCGAAGGGGCCGATGACCAGGAGGCGCGCCGCCCCGGCTGGTGGCCCTATGACGCGCCGTTCAAGGGGTCCATCCCGGCGCTGCGGCTGGTTGGCGTCCATGAAGGAAAGGAGTTCGCGTGCGTGTTCGTCGTCGAGCGTTCGCGCTGATCATCGTGTTGGGCGCCGCCGCCGCGGTCTTTGCGCTTGGGATGCGGAGCGCGGCGGCGTCGCGTGCCGCGCAGGTCGAGGCCCGCGTGGTCTCCGAGCGGGTCGTGGGCGAGCGCCTGGCCCGCTCCGCCGTCGTGCTGGTGCTGCGGGGCCTCACCACGCCGCCGACCGAGGGCAACCGTGCTTCGGAGTCCGACCTTGCTTCCGCGGCGGGCGGTCCCGGCAGCCCCGAGGCGCCGGCGGCGGTCGCCGACGCCGGCGCCGAAGAGGAAGAGGACAAGACCCCGGACCTGCCCGCCATCATCCGCGAGATGATCGGGGAGAAGGCCGAGGAGATCGAGGAGAAGCAGCAGGAGGCCATCGGCGGGGCGAGCCGCTTGGCCGATGGCGGCGGGTTGACGGGGCGACGCACCCGCCCCGACCAGGGGCTCGCCATGATCCAGCGCGTCGGGCTGCCCGGCGCGCCCGTCGATGTGCGTGTGGAGGACCGGCTGTTCCGGGTCAGCCTGCGCGACGCGGGCGGCCTGTTGAACATCAACGCCGTGGACGAAGACCGCTTCGCGCGGTACCTCGCCTTGAAGGGCGTGGACTCCGGCGTCTCGCGGCGCATCGCGCAGCAGCTCATGGACTGGCGGGACGCCGACTCCGCCTCGCGTCCGCACGGCGCGGAGAACGCGGAGTACCAGCGCCGTGGCATCGTGTGCCGCGACGCCGAGGTCTTCGCGCTGGAGGAACTGCTGTACCTGCCGGCGATGACGCGGGAGGTGTTTGAGAGGATCCGCCCGGACCTGTGCGCCGCCGGCGATGGCAAGGCGCACCTGGGCTCCGCCCCCGCCGAGGTGCTGCTGAGCATCGACGGGATGACGCCCTCGGCGGTCGAGACGATCGTGAACTTGCGGCGCGCCGGCGCGCTCACCGCCGACGCGGCCAGGTCGGCCCTGCGCACGGTGTGGGAGCGGGCCCTGCAGCAGGTGCGCCACGAGCCCTCGGGGTTCGTGCGGATCGAGGTCGAGACGGTTGGACGTGTGGACGAGGAGGGCGTGGTCCGGGCCGTGCCCGAGTCCCGCCGGTTTGAGGGGATCGCGGTGATCACCGATCAGGGCGTTTCCGAGATCGGTCTGCGGGCCCTGTAACGACTCAACTACAATCGGCGCGCGGCGGCGGAGACCAGCCGACGCCCCGTTCGCCCCGGACGCTCGGAGAACGCACGCGCGATGCGGCTGACACCCTGGACAACCCTCTCGCTGGCGGTCGTCGGCGATGACCTGTTCGCGGCGGTCGTGTCGCGCGGTCTGCGCGGGGCGTCGTCGTGGCGCGGTCCGGTGCTGCGTGGCTTTCTCTCGATGCCGGCGGACGAAGCGCGCCGCGCCCTTGCCGGTCTGATGACCACCGCCGGCGCGCCCGCCGCCGCC
>CAZDYM010000172.1:0-5938 GCA_964509325.1 uncultured Phycisphaeraceae bacterium | reverse complement strand
AGGAGGAGCGCGACGCCATCCTAGCCTGGCCCGCCCGCGTCGCCGCCGAGATGGCGGCCGAGCTCGGCGTCGATGCGCATCGGCTGCAGACCATGATGGACACGCGGCTGCGAGAGCATTTAGAGGTACAGCAGGATATGCTGCCAGCCTGGGCGATGAGCGGCGAGACGGACTACCTGCTCCTCGTGCTCGCGCCCGACATGGAAGCCTTCGGGGAGTTTGCCACGCGCGCGCTGCTGCGTCCCCCAGACTGAAGGAGACGCTCAGCTCCTTCGTGCTCACGACGCTTAAGGCGCCCGGGGAGGTGCCGGTGGGACACCGCGTCGCGATTGTTGAAATCAACTGCTGATCCGTTGTATTCTACACACTGGTAGATGGGAGATTGTCGTTTAGCAGGCTGCTGAAAAACTGTCGCGTTGGCGTCTTGGGTGTGATTCCTTCCGGTCAGGTGGGAGGCGGGCGATGCGCGGGGCGGACGATCGGACGGAGAGCCTGTTCAGCTATGTGAGTTGCGAGGCGCGCGTGCCGGCGGATCACCCGCTGCGGCTGATCCGGGCGGTGGTGGATGAGGCGCTGGAGGCGTTGTCGGGCGAGTTCGAGCGGCTCTATGCGCGCCTCGGCCGGCCCTCGATCCCGCCGGAGAAGCTGTTGCGGGCGCTCTTGCTCCAGGCCTTCTACTCGGTGCGCTCGGAGCGGCAGTTGATGGAGCAGTTGGACTACAACCTGCTGTTCCGCTGGTTCGTTGGGCTCTCGATGGACGCGCCGGTGTGGGATGCGTCCAGCTTCTCGAAGAACCGCGACCGGCTGCTGGAGGGCGAGGTGGCAGGGGCCTTCCTGGCGGCGGTGGTGGCGCAGCCGCGGGTCAAGGCGCTGATGTCCTCCGAGCACTTCTCGGTGGACGGCACGCTGCTCCAGGCCTGGGCCAGCCACAAGTCGTTCCGCCCCAAGGGCGAGGACGGGACGCCCCCCGCGCCGCCTCTGGGGGCTGGGCGCAACGCCGAGGCCGACTGGCGCGGGCAGAAGCGCTCGAACGCGACGCATGCGAGCACCACCGATCCGGACGCACGGCTGGCCCGCAAGGCCGACGGGCAGTCCTCGATCCTCGCCTATGCGGGCCATGTGCTGATGGAGAACCGCTCGGGGCTGGTCCGGCTGGCCCTTGTCACGCAGGCCAGCGGCACCGCCGAGCGCGACGCCTCGCTCGCCCTGGTGGACCGGCTGCGCCTGACCGTGCGGAGCCGGATCACGCTGGGGGCGGACAAGAACTACGACACCCGCGCGCATGTCGAGGGACTGCGGGCCAGAGGCGTGACACCCCACATCGCCCGCAACGACCACACGACGAAGACCGGCAAGCGTCGGCGCTCCGCGATCGATGGGCGCACCACGCGCCATCCGGGCTATGCGGTCAGCCAGGTGATCAGGAAGCGCATCGAGGCGGTGTTCGGCTGGATCAAGTCCGCCGCAGGCCTGCGACAGACCCGCCATCGCGGCCTCGATCGCGTCGGCTGGACCTTCACCCTGGCCGCAGCCGCCTACAACCTCGTCAGGCTGCCAGCCCTGCTGCGCCCAGCCGCCTGAACGGGGCACGAACAGAGGCGCTCAACGCCCCAGCCGCCATCCAGCAAAACCCCACCCAGACCAGAAATCCTCCGCCGCGTGCGACTTCTTCAGCAGCCTGTTAGATGCGATGGCTTAGAGCCTTTTGGCTTCTAGCTTTGGGCGCGGGTGCTGGATTACACCCGAGCACGGCATCCACTGCACCGGCTGACGCCGGCGCGCGTCCGGGGCTTCAAACCTTCGAGCAGCGTGTCGAGCGGTTGCGGCTCCGCGCGGCGGAGATGGAGGCCATGCAGCTCGGGTCGAGATTAAGCCCCCCGGGCGCCCGCCTCGTGCAGTGGTTCAACTGGCCCAACTGGCAGAATTTCTGGCCCAACTGGCGGAACTGGTAACGCGGTCGATGAAGGGGTGTGGGCCCGTCAGGCTCATCGTCATGCAACCCACGCCCTACTGTAACATCGCTTGCGACTATTGCTACCTCCCGAACCGCGACGACCGTCGGGTGATGGCACCAGCCGTGCTGGACGCGATTGGCGCACGACTGCTGGCGCATCCGCTGGTCGCGCGGGACTGCACGGTGGTCTGGCATGCCGGCGAACCGCTGGTGCTGGCAGCCGACTGGTATCGCGAGGCGATGGATCGCCTGGAAGCCGCTGCCGGGCGCCCTTTCGTCCACGCCTTCCAGACCAACGGGGTCGGCTTGGGCGAGGCCTGGGTGCGCCTCGCGCGGGAGCGCGCGCTGCGGATCGGGTTGTCCCTGGACGGGCCCGCGCATCTTCATGACGCGAGGCGCCGCACCCGCAACGGTCGCGGCACCCACGCGATGGTCATGAAGACGGTTAAGCGTCTCCAGGAGGCGGTCGTGCCGTTCCATGTCATTACCGTGCTCACGCGCGACCATCTCGACCAGCCGGATGCGCTGTTCGATTTCTACATGGCGCACGACCTGTGCGACGTCGGCTTCAACATCGAGGAGATCGAGGGGGCGAACACGCGCAGCACGCTGCTCGACGCCGATCTCGAAGACGCGTTCCGGCTCTTCTTCCGCCGTTTTCTCGTTCGCGTCGAGCGCGCGGGCGGGGCCTTCCGCCTGCGCGAGGCGATCGACGCGGAAGGAATGCTGCTGCACGCGCCGCCGGGCGTGCTGAGCGAACAGGCGCGCCCGCTCGGGATCGTCAGCGTGGACGTGGCGGGACGAGTCTCGAGTTTCTCGCCCGAGTTGCTCGGCCAGGCGTCCCCGGCGCATGGCGACTTCACCTTCGGCAGCCTCCTCGAGGACGAGTTCTCGACCATCGCCGCGCGGATCGAATCCTCCCGTCTCGCCGCTGAGATCGCGCGGGGCGTGCAGGCGTGTCGCCAAACCTGCGCCTACCACGCGTTCTGCGGCGGCGGGGCCCCCGCGAACAAATGGGCGGAGCACGGCCGCTTCGACGTCGCGGAAACCCGGTTCTGTCGACTGGGACGCCAGGTGGTTCTGGAAGAGACGCTGGCGATGCTCGAAGCCCGCCTCGCTTGCTCGGGTGCGCCGCCCATGCCGGCGCGGGCGGCCTGAGCGGTGTCCGCATCGGCCCCGCCCCCGCGTCCAACGGGCTTTCCCGCCCGAGGATGGTGGCGGGCGCTGCCCGGCTGGCTGCGGTGGAGCGTGGCGGCCTCGGCGCTCCTCGCCGTCCTGACCCTTGCTGCGACGGTGCTCTCGCAGGGCCCCCTGCATCGCCTGTACGCCGCCGTCCAGGACGAGGTCTGCGCGGCCACGAAGTGGGAACTCCTGTGTCCTAGGCCCGGCCGGGTCATCCTGGGCAGCCCCGAGATCTACACCCGGGAGCGCCTCGTCGATGATCGCCTGGAGCACATCAACTGGCTGAACCAGCAGCTCCGAGGCTTGGAGGATGTCGGGCGCGAGCCATTCCGCGCGCTTGGCGTGATCACCGCCCGCGACCAGAGAACCTCGTTGCTGGCCGCCGTCGGCCCTGGCGATGGCGGGGGCGGCAAGGCCCCTGCGACCAGCGGCCAGGACCAGCAGGATCCCCGCCGGCCCGCCGAGGACATCGCGGTCGCAACCGTCTCCCGCTACCGGCAGATGAGCTATTTCCGCGAACTGCTGCGGGCCGAGCGGACGCGTGCCACGCTCGACGACCGGCACGACATCGAGGGCAACACCATCTTGCAGGTGGTATTCGACACCACCGTCGTGCCGCCGGCCAATCGCCGCGGGTTCGCGCTCGTGGCGGTCCGGGTTGGAGGGCCGCCGCACCCGGAAGAGCGGTTCTCCCGGCCGGAAGCTGTGCCCAACCGCCGGCACCTCGCCGAGGACTGGGAACGCCTCTACGCGGATTGGCTGCTGACGCTTGAGCGGGACATCGACTCGGCCGTGCAGCAACGTCAACTCGGGCTGCTCACGCTTCGCGATTTCCGATCGCGCGAGGCCACCCCGTTGCTCGACCTCCGGCCGCTGCTCGCAACGCGGGTGTGCGTCGCAGCGGCGCGCCGGTGGGCCCTCGCAGAGCGATCCGCAGGGCCATTCGACGAAGAGCGGATGATCCGCGACTGCTTCGATGCGTTCAGCGGTGCGGAACGCGGGGCCGTGACGGATGCGGCCCCTGGATCCGGCTCCGACCCGCGGATTGCTCGCTTTGCACGGAACCTGCGCGGGTTACTCGACGCGCAGCGGCGGCTGTTCGACCAGGCGAGCCAGCATGAAGCGGAGAAGCTGAGAGGGGAACTTGCAGAGCGCCTCGCCCGGCTCGTGCCGGCGCTCCTCCCGCCGGGGCCACCGCCTCCCTCTCCTGCCGATCAGGCGAAGCAGCGTGACAGCGCGCTCGCGGCGTTGCAGCGCCGCCTGCCGAGCCCTCGCGTCCTCTGGGATGTCTGGTGCCGGCTTTCTGGACCCGATGGGCGCCTGCCGCGCGTCGAAACCTTTCGGGCAAGGCAATTCCTTGCGCCTGATGAGCTGGCCAGAATCGAGCCGGCCCTTTGGGATCTTGAGATCCGCGTGCCTTGCACCGGGCTGTTCCGCCCGCTTGAAGAAGCGGCGCTGCTGCATGCCCTCGCGGAACATCTCCATCGTCTGCACGTTCAACAGCGGCCATCCCCGACGGACGACCCTATCTACAAGGCCCTGGTGGACGAGGGAGCCAACCCGGCTGGCCCACCGCTGTGCGTCCGCTACACGGACCACGCCTTCCTTCCCGCGGACGCCGATCAGCACTTCCTCCGGGAGGGACTGGGCTCGTGTCCTGGCCGGGCGGAACTCGAGGTTCCGGTGACGCACGCGGCCGTCTCATGCGCAGCTGCGCACATTCGCCGGGTGCAACTCTCCCTTCCCGGCCGCGGAGCCGGGCCGGGCGCCAAGCCGCTCGCGCACTTCGTTCATCTCGAGGTGCTGCCTGGTGCCCAGGGCCATTGCCGTCTTGAGGCGCGCCCGAGGCAGGAGGGGCCAGCGCGCCTCTATGACGCGCTCCATCCGTTGCCCGCGGAGGTCTACGCTTATGGGCTCAGCCCCCGGAACGCCACGCAGCGCATCGAATCGCGCATTGAGGACAGCATCGCGCTCTCGGTCCTCGCGACTGGCCCCGCCGGTCCCGGGTCCGGTGCGGCCCGGGAGGCGGTCGCCACCCTCGCACAGCGCTTCGTCGGCGCGCAGGACACGCCCTTCGTGGTCGGCTTCGGCGGAGAGGCCGCTGGCGGGCGCGGGCTACGGAGCGGGACGCATGCCGGGTTCGGTTGGATCATCGCGCCGCGCCGCAGCGGCATCGAGACGGATACGCATACGCTGGAAATGCACACCCTGTCGGCGGTACTGTCGGTGCCCGCTTGGTGGCGCCGGATGAGCCTGGAGATCCGGGAATGCTGGATTCCCGCGAGCGGTCTGCCAGAAGCTGCGGAGGTGCTCCGGCGCCTTGCGCTCGATGGGGCGACGGACGCGGCGGATCCGCGGCGCTCCTGGGTTGAGGACCGGACGATGCGGGCGAGTTGTCAGAGCCCACGGACACTCTACCCCCGAGTCCCGGGTGGCGAAGCCGATCTGACCCGCGCCCTCCGGATCGAGGTCATTCGAACCCCCTACGTGCTGGCCGCACCGGCCGAACCCGAGTCCGCCGAGGCGGTCGTCGGTCAACGTGCCTCCTTCCGGATCGCCGGGGGGCGGCTGTGGCGAAGCACAGCAGTGACGCTGGCCGGGCAGGCCGCCGATCGCATCCGCATCCTGCCGAACATGATGGGCATTATTGCCGAGTTCGACTGCGTGGGACCTCCGAGGCAAGTGCTTCCAGACCCGATCTCGGGCCCGGGGCTGCCGCCCGGCGAAGCTCGCGCGCCGACAGGCGAACCCCCATCCGCGCCGGCAGGGCCAGCAAGCCCGGCGGGCGGCGGCCCTCCACCA
>CAZDYM010000171.1:0-5941 GCA_964509325.1 uncultured Phycisphaeraceae bacterium | reverse complement strand
GGCGAGCCCGCCGAGCGCCTCCGCGAGCCACAGGCGGAGATCCGTGGCGCCCTGGTCGTTCCGCGAGCGTCCGGTGTGGAGCTTCTTGCCCAGGGCGCCGACGCGCTCGACGAGAAGGCGCTCGACGAAGGAGTGGACGTCCTCGTCGGCGGCGCGATCGATGAGCGTGGGGTTGGCCTTGACCTCGACGAGAATGGCGCGCAGCGCTTCTTCAAGCGTCGCCCGCTCGGGCTCGGTGATGACGCCGGCGCCGCGGATCGCCGCGGCCCAGGCGACGGAGCCCGTGACGTCGTCTTCGAGGAGCCGCTTGTCGAACGGAAGGGAGTCGTTGAACGCGCGGAACAGCGCATCGGGCCCCCCGGAACCCGCGTCGAACCGCCCGCCCCACAGCGCCATTACTTCACCCCCCCGCCGCCCTTCGCCTGCTTCATCGCACGGATGCGGCTGGGCAGGCTGAACAGCCGGATGAATCCCTCGGCGTGCTTCTGGTTGTACACCTCGTCCTTGCCGAAGGTCGCGAACTGCTCGGCGTAGAGCATGTTCGGGCTGCGCCGGCGCACCGTCGTGGCGCTGCCCTTGTACAAGCGCACCGCGACTTCACCCGTCAGCGGCCTGGCGATGGACTCGGCGGCGGCCCACAGGGCCTCACGCAAAGGCGTGAACCAGCGCCCGTCGTAGACGACGTAGGCGAACTTCTCGGCGATCTCCTGGCGGTAGGCGCGGGTGTCGCGGTCGAGCACGATCTCTTCGAGGCCGCGGAGGGCTTCCATGATGATGGTGCCGCCGGGGGTTTCGTAGCAGCCGCGGGACTTCATGCCGACGAGGCGGTTCTCGATGAGGTCGACGCGGCCCACGCCGTGCTTGCCCCCGATGGTGTTGAGCTCGGCGACGAGTCTCTCGGCCGGGAGTTCCCTTCCGTTGAGCGTGCGCGGGCGTCCGCTGACGAAGCCGAGGACGACCTCTTCGGGCTTGTCGGGGGCCTTCTCGGGGGACGTGGACATGACCCAGATGTCCTCGGGCGGGGCGTTCCAGGGGTCCTCGAGGGCGCCGCCTTCGTGGCTGATGTGCCAGAGGTTGCGGTCGCGGCTGTAGATCTTCTCCTTGCTGGCGGCGCAGGGGATGTCGCGCTTGGCGAGGTAGTCGAGCATCTCTTCGCGGGAGCGCAGGTTCCACAGGCGCCACGGGGCGATGACCTCGAGGTGCGGGGCCATGGCGGCGTAGGTGCTCTCGAAGCGGACCTGGTCGTTGCCCTTGCCGGTGCAGCCGTGGCAGAGCGAATCGCAGCCGGTCTTGAGGGCGACCTCGACCTGGGCCTTGGCGAGGATCGGCCGGGCCATGGAGGTTCCGAGGAGGTAGCGGCCCTCGTAGACGCTGCCGGCGATCACCGTGGGGAACACGTAGTCCTCGATGAACTCACGCTTGAGGTCGACGACGTGGCAGGACGAAGCACCGGACTTCTTGGCCTTGGCTTCGATGCCTTCGAGCTCGGCGTCGCCCTGGCCGACATCGCCGACCACCGCGACGACTTCGCAGGCGTAGGTTTCAACGAGCCAGGGGATGATGCAGGAAGTGTCGAGGCCGCCGGAGTAGGCGAGGGCGATTTTCTTTGGCATGGCGGGTGGGATCAATCGGGAACGGGGCGTGGAAGTCCGGAGTCGGGGCCGAGACTGGGAGTGTAGGGATCGGGATCGTGCGCCAACGAGCCGCGTGCGGTTCAACGCTCCGTGGACGCGCGGGCAACGCCGTGGGCGACCTGGGCGCCGACGTCACGAGGGCGCGGGGTCGCCGGCCCGTTCCACCGGCGTTTGGACTGATCGCGTCCGGCGCACAGCATGTGCAGCATCAGCGCGTTCTGGGCGTGCATGCGGTTCTCGGCCTGGTCGAAGACGATGCTGGCGGGGGAATCGATGACCTCGTCGGTGACTTCCTGGCCCCGCTTGGCGGGGAGGCAGTGCATGAAGCGGGCCTGTGGGCCGGCCTTGGCCATCAAAGTCGCGTTCACCTGGTAGGGCGCGAAGGCCTTCAGGCGGCGGGATTTCTCGGCCTCGTCGCCCATCGAAACCCAGGTGTCGGCGTACAGAACATCCGCGCCGACGACCGGGTCGAGGGCGTCGGTGACGGAGATGGCGCCGCCGCTCTCCGCGGCGCGGGCCCGCGCCTCCCCCACCACCGCCGGTTCGGGCGCATAGCCCTTCGGGCACACCAGCGTGAGGTTCGCGCCCAGCGTGGAGGCGACGAGGGCCAGCGAGTGGGCGACGTTGTTCCCGTCGCCGATGTAGACGATCTTCGCGCCGCGGACATCGCCGAGGGTCTCTTTGATGGTCAGCGCGTCGGCGAGGGCCTGGCAGGGGTGGAACCGCTCGCACAGCGCGTTCACCACCGGGACGCGGCTGTGACGCGCCAGTTCCGCGAGCGGGGCGTGGGCGTGGGTTCGGCAGACGATCATGTCCACCATCCGCTCCAGCGTGCCGGCGGCGTCTCGGACGCTCTCGCGCTCGCCCAGGCGCGTGCCCGCCATGTCGAAGTAGATCGCGTGACCGCCCAGACGGGCGACACCCGCCTCGAACGACACGCGGGTGCGCAGCGAGGGCTTCTCGAACACCATGCACACGACCCGGCCGGCCATCGCGCCCGCGTACGCCCGGGCGTCGGACTTGACGTGCGCCGCGGTGGCGAGCACGGCGTTGAGCGTGCCCGTGTCGAACTCCCCGCCGCTGAGGAGGTCCTTGAACGGGAGAGGGGCGATGAAAGGGGATGCGGGGCTTGAGTTCTTCAACGCAGGGGTTCCTTGGCGGTTTGGGGCCGCGGGGCGCGGCCGGGGTCTGTGGCTGGCACGCCGGCGGACGGCGCGACGATGCGCGTGCCGACGACATCTTGTTCGTGGATCCGCGCCAGGGTTTCAGGGCGTTCCCAAGAGGTGATCAGGACGTCGCACCCCGATCGCGCGGCGGCGCGGAGGGCGGCGCGGACCTTCGGCACCATCCCACCTTGGACGACGCCCGAGGCGATGAGGGATTCGAGCTCATCCGGGCCGGCTTGGGCGATCGTGGCGCCGTCGGCGCCTCGGACGCCGGGGACATCGGTGAGCAGGACCAGCAGGGAGGCGCCCAGCACGCCGGCGAGCCCGGCGGCGACGTCGTCGGCGTTGACGTTGAGCAGCCCGCCGGTGACCGCGTCGAGGCCGACGGGGCTGAAGACGGGCACGATGCCTCTGGCGTGCATGTCACGGACGAACGAGGGGTCGCCGCCGGTGATCTCCCCCACCAGACCGATGTCCTCGCCGCCCGGGGTGAGGCGATTGAGCGTGGCGGTGGCGCACTCGCCCGGGCAGAGGCCCAGGGCGGGCTGCCCGCGTGCCGAGAGCGCGGCGACGATCGCCTTGTTGATGCCGGTGAGCGCGGCGGCGATGTGGGTCATCTGCTCCGGGGGCGTGACGCGGAGGCCCTGGCGGCGCTCGGTCATGAAGCCGAGGCGCGCCATGAGCGAGTCCACGGCCTTGCCGCCGCCGTGGACCAGGACAACGCCCTGGCCGGGGCCGGGGCGCGCCCGATTGAGGGAGCGGACCGCGTCCCACAGGTCGGGCGTCTGCTGGGGGTGCTCGACGCCGGTGCCGCCGATCTTGACGACAACGGGGCCGCGGCGTGCTGGCCCGTGGTCGGAGAAGGGGGTTGAAGGGGTGGGCTTTGGCACGTTGGGAGTTGCCAGGTCTGCGATGAGCGGGATGACATTGGGGACACCGCCGGCGTGCGGCGGTGCTCGGGTCAGTTGCGCACCCTTCCGCCGACGAACGGCGGGGTGTCCGGGTTCGATCCGAGGGACGGAACCGAGGTGGTCAGAACACCGCTCCTGGGAGCGGGCAAGAGCGAGGCCGTCTCGTCGAGGCCGAAGCGGATGTTCATGCACTGCACCGCCTGGCCCGCGGCCCCCTTGATGAGGTTGTCGATGGCGGACACGATGACGGCGTGCCGGTTCGGCTCGTCAACGGCGAGCGCGATGTCGCAGAAGTTGGTCCCACGCACCGCGCCGACGCTGGGCCACGCACCGGGCGGGAGCACGCGGACAAAGGGCTCATCGGCGTACGCGCCCGCGAAGACCTCGCGGAGTTTCGCGTCCGACCAGCCCGGGGACAGTTCCATGTGGATCGTGGAGACGATGCCCCGCTCGTACGGGCCGACATGCGGGGTGAAATAGACCGGCGTCCCCGCGTAGGCCTCAATCTCGGGGGTGTGCCGGTGCTTCAGCACTTCGTAGGGTCGGACGCTGACTTCGCAGAACAGCGTGGCGACGTTGGCGGAGCGACCCGCCCCGCTCACGCCGCTGATCGAATCAACGATGACCCGGCGTGAGGCGTCCACGGCACCGGCCCGGACAAGCGGGGCGAGCGCGAGGATGGCGGAGGTTGGGTAGCAGCCGGGCACGCCGATGAGATCGGCGCCAGCGATCTCGGCCCGGAACAGCTCGGGCAAACCGTACACGCTTTGGGAAAGCAGCGCGGGGTGAGCGTGGGCGAAGCCGTAGTGCTTCGGGTACACCGAGGCGTCTTTGAAGCGGAACGAGGCGGAGAGATCGAAGACCTTGATGCCCCGGCTGAGGAGGTCGGGCGCGAGATCGTGGCTCGCCTGGTGGGGAGTGGCGAGGAAGACTGCGTCGACCCCCCCGCCGCTGGCGGCCACGCCCTGCGGCGTCGCCGGCGCGACGCGCAGGTCGCACAGCGCGCGGAACCGCGGGTGCAGGTCGGCGATCTCGGGGGCGAGGGCGGCGGTCGCGGCGGCGCTCGATGACGGGGCCTTGTCCGAACCGAACAGACCGACCACCTCCGCGGCCGGGTGTTCGAGCAAGATCGACAGCAGTTCGGCGCCGGCGTAGCCCGCCGCGCCGACGATGGCGCACTTGATCACGCGTAGGCCCCCTTCAACTCGGCGTTCGCCAGCCCGCTCTGGCCCGAGGCGAGCCTCTGCAGGCCCTTGAGCACCCAGGCGGCGTCCTTGGGCGACGCCGTGGCCAGGAAGATGGTGTCGTCGCCGGCGATCGAGCCGACGACACGCTTGAGCCCGGCACGATCGAGCGAAGCGGCCAGCGCCTGCGCGTGCCCGGGCTCGGTCTTGACGACGACCAGCGTGCCGGCGAGTTCGGCGGAGACGAGGAACTGTGAGATGGTCAGCTCCAGGGCGCGATCGACGATGGGGGCGTGCTGGTCCACCAGCGCGTCGGGGAGCATGTAGCCGGAGTTGGTCTTGATGACGCCGAGTTCCTTGATGTCGCGGGAGATGGTCGCCTGGGTGGCCTCGATGCCGGCCTCGGCGAGGAGGCGGCGCAGGGTCTCCTGCCCGCTGGCGGGGCCGGAACGGAGGATGCGGAGGATGGCGCGCTGCCGGCGGGCTTTGTCCATGATGGAAGAGTATACATCTTCTGCATGATCATGTCAAGCCCGCCCCGGCCCCACCCGGCGGAGCGGAGCGGGGCGGTCGGGGCCGTGCGGGTCGGGCGCGACCGCACCGGGGCACGGGGCTATGCTCCGGTGCGGAGGCCGCGGATGCCTGTGAAATCGGCGACACATCGGGCTCGCATGACGCTCGCCGGGCTGTCGCTGTGCGCCGTCGTGGCGCTCGGGCGGGGGGCGGTCGATGACGCGGTAGTGCTGGCCGCCGACGGGCTGCCCGCCGGTGACGGCACGACGTCGGCGGCGAACCTGGACATCCTGACGGGGCGTGACGCGCTGCTGGTGCTGGCCTCCGGCGAGGTGTACCGCGGGCGTCTGCTGGGGCACGGCGGGGGCATGATCTCGCTGCGCAACCAGTTCGCGGGCGAGTTCGAGGTGCCGACGGAGTTGGTGCGCCGCGCGGAAGCCTGGACGCCGCCGAACCCGGAGCCGGCGGGGCCGGTGAACCCGATTGTGACGACGCCGATCGAATCGCACTTGCCGGTGGCGCAGGAGGCCGCG
>CAZDYM010000170.1:0-6013 GCA_964509325.1 uncultured Phycisphaeraceae bacterium | reverse complement strand
GCCTGGTATGCGTCGCGGGTGCGCAGCGGCGGGGTCTCGTCGCGGAGCGAGACGCTGTCGATCCGCAGGCCCGACTTCATCCCGTCGAGCGCCGTCTGCGCCACGCGGCGCACCCGGTCCTCGATCTCCGAGCCGAGCGCGCCCGTGCCGCCGGGGGTCCCGGCGTTGGCGCTGCTGCGCTTCAGGATGTCGTCGAGGGTCACCTCGGCGATGGTCTGCACCGCCGCCCGCTCGATCACCGCGCGGACCAACGCCGTCTCCTGCCCGTCGGCGAGCGACCGGACGAACTCCGCGGGCGTCTCGCGGTGGTACGTCACGCCGAACCGCGCGTGCGCCAGGTTGCCGTCGCCGGTGATCAGCGAGCCGTCCGTTCCGGGGCGGAGGATGTCGCCCATGCCCAGTTCGCCCGGGGGCTTGAGCCGCTGGTCGGCGTTCAGGAAGGGGTAGAACGACTCGTCCACGTCGAGCTTGTTCTGCGCCGTCGACACCTGCACGATCTGCCCCAGCGGGTAGGGCAGGCTGAAGTGGACACCGGGCTCGAGGTCGGCGGCGTCGATCTTGCCGAGGGTGACGCGGACGCCCCGCTCGGCCTGGTCGATCTTCCGCACGCCGCTGAACGCGAACAGCGCGAGCAGCACGATCATCACCACTTGCAGCAGGCGGTACGTCAGCCGCAGGGCATCGGCGAGCGAGCGGTTGGCGAGCTCCATCGAGGCGGCGCGGGCCTGGCGCACCTCTTCCGAGCGGAGGGTGAGCGAGGCGGCTCGGCGTGGGGCCTCGACGGGCATCTCAAACGACGCCGGGTCGATGTCCTGACCCGGGCCGGAGCCGGAGGGATTGGCGCTCATCGGGCGGGCTCCTTCGATGCGTCGGCGGCGGCCTGAGCGGGAGAGGGTTCGGCGGCGGGCGCTCCGGACGACGCGCCGGGCTTGGCGCCGGCGGGCTGGGCCGGGCGCTCCATCAGCGACTTGAGCGAATCCGGATCGAAGATGTCGGGGCCGAACATGTCGGTGGGCAGCACGAGCATGACCTTCTTGCCGAAGCCCTCGCGGAGCAGGCGGGTCTTGTCGAGGAACGCCGCGAACTCCGGGTCGCTCTGCATCACGCCGAGCCACTTGCTGGCCTCGATCTCGCCCTTGTTCTTGATCGTCTCGGCGGTCAGTTTGGCGAAGGCCTCGATCCGCTTGGCGTCGCTCTCGGCGGCGGAGGTGATCTGCTGCTCCGCGGCCAGGCCCTGGGCGCGGGCGAGCTCGGCGCGCCGCTCCATCGTCGCCTTCATCCGCTCGAACACCTGCGCCGTGGTCGATTCGGGCAGCACCACCTTGTTGATGCCCACCATCAGCACCTGCACGCCGTAGGACTCCAGCGAATCGGACCCGCTCCCGCCGGCGCCGGGCGTGCCGGCACTGGCGCTCCCCGGGCCGCGGCGCAGACGGTTCATGATGTCGGTCTCGAGCGCGGGCAGTTTGGAATCCCCCAGCCTGGGCGTGAACAGGTCGGAGAGCTTGTACCGGCTCACCTCGCTCATGGCCGAGCGGAGCATGTCGGCCAGGACCTTCTCGGCGGACTTGAAGTGGTCCGCCGCGCCCGACCCCGAGCGGTTGAACCGCTGGTTGAAGATGAGCGGGTCGCTCACCTTCCACGTGACGAAGGTCTCGACGACGATCTGGCGGTCGTCGGCGGTCTGCTGGGTCTCGCTCTTGCTGCTCAGGAACCGGGCCCGCGTGTCGTAGAGCGTGACGTTCTGGATCGGGGCGGGCCACTTGAAGCGCATGCCGGGCTCGCGCACCACGCTCGCCTCGGTGACACGCCCGAAGGTGGTCACCACCGCCGACTCGGAGAACTTCACGGTGTACGTCATCATGTACACCAGGAAGCCCAGGGCGATCACGCCGGCGATCAGGAAGAGAAAGGTCTTTTGCATGGGGATCAGGTGGGGGAAGACGGGCCGGGGAACCCGGGCCGGGAATCGGTGAATGGGATCAGCGGTCGGGCGTGGTTACTTGTTCTCTTCGCCGCCGCTCTCGGTGGGCTTGAACCCGGAGAGGTCGGGCTGGATGTCCTCGAAGTTGCCGTGGATCTCCAGCGGCATCGACGGATCAACGACATAGACCTTGGCGCCGATCGCGGCGGCACGGACGGCCTCGACGAACGCGAGCGACTTGTACGCCCCCGGGGCGGCCCGGAAACTGGCGGACTGCCCCTCGCTGCGCACCGCGGCGGCCCGCGCGCTCATCGAACGCTGCCAACGCTGCGACTCGGCCTGCGACAGGATCGCCGCCGCCTGGCCGCCCGCCTGACCGATCAGGTCCATGACCTTGCGTTCCTGCGCCTCGGCGGCGGCGGGGTCGGGCGGCTTGAGCGCTCGCAGACGCTCCAACTCGTCGAGTTCGCGGGTGATCTCCCGGGCCTTCTCGACGTCCCCCGCCACCTTGGCCAGGGTGTTGATCTCGGTCTTGCGGGCCCGCTGCAGGACCATCTCACGCTCCTGGTCGGCCGCGACGACGCGCTCGAAGCTCGGGGCCACGTCCTGCTTGGGATGCACCCCCGCGACGCCGACGAACTTGATGTTCACGCCGGCGTCCATCGTGTCGAAGGCGGCCTGGATGCCGGAGCGCAGGTCCTCCGCCACGGCGCCGCGTCCCTCGCCCAGCAGCGCGTCCACCGGGAAGGTCGCCAGGTGCTTGATCATCACGCCCGAGGCGACGGCCGTCAGCAGGTCGCGCCGGGTTTTCTCCGGGTCGCTGCCGCGGGCGTCCTGGGCGAGCATGCGGTACTTGGTGAGGTCGGAGATGACGTAGTGCACGGGCACCTCGACCGCGAGCAGGGCCAGGTCGCTGGGGGCGCCTTCGGTGCCCGCACCCCAGGGCTGGACCAGCATCAGCGTCTCCTCGCCCGAGTGCTGGTTGGTCCAGAGGATGGGCCCGTCCTTGTCCGGGCGGGCGGTGCCGATGAGGATCTCCTTGGTCGACGACGCCGGGTATGTGACCACCTGGTCAAAGGGCCAGGGCTTCTTGAACACCACGCCCGGACCGACCTCGGCCGCCAGCGCCCCCCCGCGGAGCACCAGCCCGCGTTCGTCCGGGCGGATGACCACGAAGCAGGTGAGCAGCCACGCCGTCAGCGCGATCAGCGCGATCAGCGGGAACACCGAGCGGGCGATCAGCCGGTAGAACCACGTGCCCGAAACGTTGAAACCGAACTGGTAGTTGACGGCGTCCGAGATCGAAGCGGCCAAGCGGTCCGGGGCGGCGACGAACGCGAGCACGCGTGAGTCAAAGGCGGGTCGGAGCCACTCGCCGGGCTTGCGGGGGCGGTAGAAGTTCAGCAGGAAGTGCAGGACCACCTCGGCGCCCAAAGCGAACATGGCGACGTTGACCGCCATGGGCAGGTAGCGAAGACCCCAGTTGGCGTCCAGGGCGGTGAAGAGGAAGTGCACCAGCGCCACCGCCAGACCGCACAGCGAGCACAGCACCATCGACGCCGAGCCGGCGTTCAGCAGCGCCCACACCCGCTGCTTGGCCATCCCGGCCACGAACCGCGCGAAGATGAACGCGATCACCGCGATCCCCACGCCCAGCGAGATCGCCCACCCGCTGTGGGGCGCGCCGGTGAACTCCACCTGCGAAACAAACTCCTGGTTCCGCTTCCACATGAACGCGGCCACGCCGATGAACCCCCCCCCCACCACCAGGCTCACCACCGGCAAGAACCACTTGTGCATCCACGCCAAGCGCGTCGCCTGCACCGTCTGGTCCTGGGCGATCCCCTCGAACACCGAGGCCTCGGCGGCCTGCGAGGTGCGGTACGCCTCGGCCTCCATGGCCTCGAGGCGCTCAAGCTTGTGCTGGTGGAACACCAGCGCCAGGCTGAACCAGATCGGGATGCCGATCAGCATCGCGTACGCCGCGTTCATCGCGCCCGGGTCGGTCCCGAACACGCCGTAGAGCAGCATGATGGCGCTCAGCACCGCCTGGATCACAAGACCCAGCACGCTTGCCTGCGTCGCGCGTTGATAAGAAAGATGGTCGGCGTTCATGGATTCGGATGGTCCGGCTGCGAGATTCGTCCGTCGTTGGGGTTGCGTTTGGGCACCGCCCCCCGACTTCCCTCGTGCAATGGTAGTCGAAACGTCACCTCAGGGCGGCAGCCGAGCGGCGACGACCTCCCCGGTTCGCTCGTAGGGCCTCGCCCTCTGAGGCGGCGGCGGCCCGCACGACGCACACACCCCCTGACAAGGAGCCGGGTTCCTCGCCCGACCCGTCTCGACACCGCGCGGGGCCCGCGCAGCGACCGCGCCACGAACCACGGAAGGACGGCTCACGTTCTACGGGTGCCGCGTCGAACGGTTCGCGTGAAGGGCGCTCCGGCGTTCATTTTGGAGCACCGGCGCCCCCCGCGGCAACCCGCGGGCCGAGGCACGCGAATCTCCCCGCTCGGCCCGGGACCGGCGTTCGCCGCGCCTCTCGCATCCCCCACGCGGGAAAGCCCTATCCTGCCTCTTCAACGATCGGAACCCGCCCGTCCCCCCCGATCGCTCCCGCCGACCGGCCCTTCGCTCTCCAACCGCCCACCCAGACCCCAGACGACACCGCATGCCCGGCCAACTGTTCGCCATCGCCCGCAACACCTTCATTGAGTCCTTGCGGCAGCCCATTTTCTTCGTGCTGGTCATGGTCGCCGGCATCATGCAGGTGTTCAACACGCTGCTGTCGGCCTATTCGATGGGCTACACCGAGCAGACCGAGGTGTCCGCCGACAACAAACTGCTGCTGGACATGGGCCTGGCGACGGTGATGGTGTGCGCGACCCTGCTGGCCGCGTTCGTGGCCACCAGCGTCGTGTCCCGAGAGATCGAAGACAAGACAGCTCTGACCGTGATTTCCAAACCGGTCGGACGCCCGCTGTTCGTGCTGGGGAAGTACCTCGGCATCGCCGCGGCCATCCTCGTGGCGGCGGTGATCATGCTGGTCTTCTTTATGTTCGCCATCCGGCACGCCGTGATGTCCACCGCACGCGACCAGGTCGACGGCCCGGTGATCCTCTTCGGCACCACCGCCGTCATGATCGCCCTGGCGCTGGGCATCTGGGGCAACTACTTCTACGGCTGGGTGTTCCCCAGCACGTTCGTCGGCGCGCTGTTGCCCTTGATCCTCGTCGCGTACGTGCTCACGCTGCTGGTCAGCAAGGAATGGGCCTGGCAGCCCATCCGGACGGACATCAAGCCGCAGATCCTCACCGCGTGCGGGGGCGTGCTGCTGGCGCTGATGGTGCTGACGGCGATCGCGGTCGCGTGCTCCACGCGCCTGGGGCAGGTGATGACGATCGTCGTCGCCGCCGGCTTCTTCGTGCTGGGACTGCTGAGCAATCACCTCATCGGCCGGCCCGCCTTTGACAACAGCGCTGTGGCCCGCATCGCGTCGGTCGAGGCTCACCGCCTCGACACCCAGCGGATGAACCGGGCAGGGAACTACGTCACGATCACCCTCAAGAAGCCGCCCTCGCCCGAGCTGCGCGTCGGGCAGCAGGTGTACTACGGCCCGAACCCCAACGGCGTCGGGCTTGTCGTTCCCGAGCAGCAGCGCTTCGAGGGCGATCCGAACAGCGCCGAAGTCGTCAACTCCGACGCGTCGACGCCGGCGTTGGTGGTGCGTGAGGCCCGTCCCGGGGGCGTTGAGTACGTGCTCGTCAACGTGAACGACCTGCCCGTGCAGCGCCCGCCGGAGCAGGGCGACTACGTTTTCACGCGGACGACCGGCGGCAGCCTCGCGGCCCGCGCGGCCTGGGGCGTGATCCCGAACATGCAGATGTTCTGGATGGTCGACGCCGTCACCCAGGGAAGCCCCATCAGCCCACGCTACCTGGGGCTTTTGGCGGTGTACTCGCTGGCGCAGATCACCGCGTTCCTTTCCATCGGCGTGCTGCTGTTCCAACGCCGGGACGTCGGCTGACGAGCCATTCCAGTTGGTGCGCTCCCGCTGCTACACTCACCTTCTCGTGAGCCCGCACGCCG
>CAZDYM010000169.1:0-6020 GCA_964509325.1 uncultured Phycisphaeraceae bacterium | reverse complement strand
CCCCGCTGCGGGCCGGCTCGGCGCACGCGGAAAGAGCAAGCGCGGCGCCCGTCCCGGCGGCGACGAAACCAAAGATCTGATGGATCGGCTTCATGGCGGGCTCTCGGAGAAACAGGGTCAGCGGACAGGGCACGCGAGCGCGAGGTAGTCGGGGCGATCGGCCTGAGACTTGTGCGTGTACGAGCCGATGACGCGGCCGTTCTCAATCAGGAACACCCCGGGCATCTGGAAGACATCGCCGATCATCCGCCCGAGTTTTCGACCGCTGAGCACGGCCTGGATGCTGCGGAGCCAGACGGACGGGCCGAAGATGGCCCACACGCTGCCGCGTTTCAAGCCCAGCGCGCGGTAGAGGGTCCGCTCCGGGTCGCTGACCCGCGGGATGTCGCCGACGCCCGCCGCCCGGAAGAACGCCGCGTTCTTCTCGTCCTCGGGCGCCTGGTGCACGAAGACCACGCGGGCCGCGCGTTCGATCTCGGCGCGGCGTCTCTCGATGTCCGCCATCGCCTCGCGGCAGAATGGGCAGCCCGTGTGCCGAAGAAACACCAGCAGCACACGCCGCTGACGCGACAACTCCAGCACGCTGGGCGAACCCTCGGCGTTGGTGCGGGCGGCCGCGAGGGCGTGCGCGACATGGTCGGCGCTCTGGCTCATCGTGGGCGGATGCTCCCCAGCCCGCCGTCCACGTGCAACACCTGGCCGGTAATGTTGCGGGCCGCGTCAGAGAGCAGAAAATCGATCGCGCCCGCGACGTCCTCGGGTTCGTTCAACCGCCCCATCGCGTGCATCGCCTGCGACGCCTTCAGCGACGCCTCGTTGGAAAACAGCCGCTCGGTCAGCGGCGTGCGGGTGAGGCCCGGCGCGACGCAGTTCAGCCGGATGTTCTTGGGGGCGTACGTCGCGGCGGCGGACAGCATCAGGCCGATCACGCCGGCCTTCGCCGCGGCGATCGCCTCGTGGTTCGCGAAACCGTGGCGCGCCACGGCCGAGGAGCACAGCACGATCGACCCGCCGCCGGTGGCGGACATCGCCGGCGCCGCGGCCCGGACCAGGTTGAACGCCGTGACGAGGTTGGCCGCCAGCGTCGCCTGAAAATCCGCGGGGGTGGTCAGGTGCGCGGGCTTGAGCAGCAGCGATCCGGCGCAGTTGACGGCCCCGACGATGGCTCCGAACCGATCGACGCACGCCTTGACGCACGCCTCGACATGGCCCGCCTCGGCCGCGTCGCCAGGAAGACACGCCGCCCCCACGTCGCTCGAAAGCGCCCCGAGCCGGCCCGCGTTACGCCCGCTGATCACGAGCGGGACCCCCCGCGCCGCGAGGGTGCGGCACAGCGCCGAGCCGATGCCGCCTCCGGCCCCGATCACCAGCACCCCGCCCATGATCGCGCCGCTCATGCGAGGGCCCCCTCCGGCACGCGCTGAAGGGCCGCGGCCTGATCCACATCGAGACGCCGGCGCGGTGCCGGGGCGGGCAGCCCCAGCTCCTCGCACAGCAGCCGCGCGGTGATCTGCGAGGAAAGAAAGATGACGGGCAGCCCCGAGCCCGGGTGGGTGCCGCCGCCCACCAGCCACACCCCGTCGACCGTGGCGAGCCTGTGCGGCGGACGCTTGTGGAGCATCTGCCCGAGGTTGTGCGCAAGGTTGAAGGTCGCGCCGAAGTTGATGTTCAGGCCCTGCCACTCCCGCGGGGTGAACACCTTCTTCACCCGGACCCGCCGGCGCAGATCGACGATGCCGAAGCGCCGCTCCAGCTGCGCCACGGTGTCGCTCTCGAGCCTCGGCAAAGCGTCGCTCCAGTCGATTCCGCACCGGGTGTTGGGCGTGGGCATCAGCACGTAGAGGGCCGACGCCCCGCGGGGCGCCAGCGACGGATCGGTGACGCACGGGTTGCACACGTACACGCTGGGGTCTTCGCTGAGGCGCCCGTTGGTCGAGATGTTGTCGAGGTTCTCCTTGTACTTCTCGGAGATGTAGATCGTGTGGTGCGGCAGACCGACGGGCCCGTCCAGGCCCAGGTACATCATGAACGTCGAGCACGAGTACCGCTTGGCGTCGAGCGAGGCGTCGGTGTCCGCCCCGCGCAGCGGCTCCGGGATCAGGTTCTTCAGCGCCCAGGCGGCGTCGGCGTTGACGACGACGTGGTCGTGACGGCGCAACTCGCCGTTGACCACCACCCCGCGGGCCCGCCGCCCCTCGAACTCGATCTTCTCAACGGGCGCGGCGGTCTCGATCCGCACGCCGAGGTCCGTCGCGACACGGGCCATGGCGTGCATGATCGCGTTGCACCCGCCCCGGGGGTGCCAGACGCCGTACTCGTACTCGATCAGCGGCAGAATGGTGAACAGGCTGGGGCACTCGTACGGCGACATCCCCAGGTACTTGCTCTGGAAACTCACCGCCAGCCGCGTCGCGGGGTGCCGGAAGTACTTGCTGAGCAGCCCGTGCACGCTCGTGAATGGGTGCAGGTGCGGCAGGAACCTGATAGTCCCGGCGTTCATGAGGTCCGCCACGCCCCGGATGGGGGCACGCAGGATCGGCTCCATCAGCCGCAGTTTGGTGCGGTTGTCCGCGATGAATCGCTCGAAGGCCGGGCCGTCGCCGGGGTCGAGCATCGACAGCCGCCGGGCCATCTCGGGCACGTCCTGCGTGCAATCCAGTTGGATCGGGCTCTCCCCGGCCCGCCCCACCAGCAGCCGGTACATCGGGTCAAGACGGGTGAGTTCGACCTCGTCGGTCAGCCGGCGCCCCGCCGCGGAGAAGATCTCTTCCAGCACGTACGGCATGAGAAAGAACGTCGGCCCGCGGTCGAAGTGAAACGACTCGCCTTGGTCGCTCAGCGTGATCCGGCTGGTCCGCCCCCCGATCTCCGGCTGAGCCTCGTACACCGTCACATCGAGCCCGCGGCCCGCAAGCAGCACGGCGGTGCTCAGACCCCCGGGACCGGCCCCGACGATCGCAATCGAGGCGGTGCGCTGGGGCTTTATTGGGGCGGAGGCTCGGGCGGCGGTGAAGGGCATCGGGGCAGGGTACGGCGAGTGAAAAACCGCCGCTCACTCGGGCAACGGGGCTCCGAGTGAGCGACGGGGCTGGACTCTGCCAGCGGTTTCGGCCCCGAGCAAGCGCCGGATGCGGGACCAGTATCCGGGAAGTCCCCCATGGCCCACACACGATCCGGCCGGACGACAAGCCTCATCGGGCCGGAGGGCGGGCGCCCCGCCCGTGCCGGTGCACGGGTCCGACTGAGACGGGGCCGACGCTCCCGTCCCGCCCTCGAATCTCCCCAACCGCGGCCCGTTCCCGACAGAACCTTCCCAAAGAACCCGGCACGCCCACCGGCGTCGGCTAAGATCGCCCCGATGAGTGATCTGGCGGATGGCACAGCGCCGCTCCCACAGCTCGGGACCGCGACGGCGGGTCCCGCGTCTCCAGCGCGGCTGGCGTGGCTGCGTCGGTTCCGCGGCGCGGTCGCCGACGCCCGCGACGAGCTCTGCGCGCTCATCGAGGCGGACATGGGAAAGCCGGCCCGCGAGGCCCTGGTGCAGGACGTCGTGCCGCTGCTCTCCGCGTGCGTCTGGCTGGAACGCCGTGCCCACCGCCTCCTGAAGCCCCGACGCGGGGGGTGGGGCGGCATTTGGACCATCGGCCAATCGCACAGGCTGGCCCGCGTGCCGCTCGGCACGGTCGGCATCATCGCCACCTGGAACTACCCCGTGCAACTGCTCGGCATCCAGATGGTGCACGCGCTCACGGCGGGGAACCGGGTCATCGTGAAACCCAGCGAGAACAGCCCCCGCTCGCAGGTCAGGCTCATGGAACTCGCACGCGACGCGGGTCTGTCCCCGAGCGAACTCGCGTGGACCGAGCCCACCCGCGACGCCGGACCGAGGATGCTGCGGGAGCACCGCCTGGACCACCTGGTCTTCACGGGGTCCACGGCGGTGGGACGAGCCATCGCCGCCTGGGCCGCCGAGAGCCTGACGCCGACGACGCTGGAACTCTCGGGCAGCGACAGCGCCTTCGTGCTCGCGGACGCCGATACCACGCTGGCGGCGCGGAGCATCTGGGCGGCGGCGACGATCAACGCCGGGCAGACGTGCATGGCCCCGCGCCGGGCACTGGTGCTGCGCGAGGCCTACCCGCGCTTCCTCGAAGCCTTGGCGCCGCTGGCCGCATCGGCCAAGCCCGTCCCGCTCGTGAACCAGGCGGCGGCCCGGCGCGTCTGGGACGTGCTGCGGGCAAGCATGGCACGGAACACCGACCGCGATGGCGGCGCTTCTCGGGTTCAACCGGACGGCACGCCCAGCCCCTCGCCGGACAGACGAAGCCTCGCGCGCAGCCTCTCCGGCGTGACCGAGCCCCCGACGGGCCGCTCCTTCACACCCACCGCGCTGGTCGATTGCCGCGGCGATGAACCCGCCGTCAGGGGAGAACACTTCGGCCCGCTCCTGGCCGTCGTGCCCGTGGATTCGCTCGACGCCGCGCTGGAGATCCACCGCGCCTGCCCGCAGCACCTGTCGGCGAGCGTGTTCACGCGCCGGCCACGTTCCGCCTCAACCCAGCGCCTCGCGGCCGAACTGCGCGCCGGCATCGTGACCTTCAACGACGCGGTGCTTCCCTCCGCGCACCCCGGCGTGCCGCTCTCCGGGCGCGGCGAGAGCGGGTGGGGCGTTTCACGCGGCGCCGACGGGCTGCTGGCGATGACCCGCGCGGTGAACGTGAGCCGAACATCCCCCCTCATCCGCCCACCGATCGAACCCATCACCGCCGCCACCGCCGGGGTGCTCTCGAACCTGACCGGCTGGCTGTACGGCACCGGAAAGCACACGCTCGGCGCCGCCCCGGGGCGCCGCGGCCGCGGGCCAACCAACCTGGCCGCGTCCGACGCCCCGTTCCACACGCCGAACCACGCCGCGCCCAGCGGTGAATCCTCCCCCCCAACTCCGGACGAAACCCTTTCGACGGCGCGACGCGCCTGAAGACTGTCCATTGCCTGCGCGACACCCATGCCCACCCCCTCGCCAGCCGTCACACCGTCCTCACCCGCCGCCCCCCGTCGGCACGTCGTCGTCGTCGGGGGCGGCCTGGCGGGGCTGGCCTCCGCGTGCGAACTCCAGACACACGGCTTCGAGGTCACGCTCATCGAAAAGAACGAGCACCTGGGCGGCAAGATGAACGTCCTCAGCGCCGACACCCGCGCGGGCCGCTTCACCTTCGACATGGGCCCGACGATCATCACGATCCCGGACGTGCTGCGGGGCATCCTCCGCCGCGCCGGCCGCGCCCCCGCCGACGAGATCGACCTGGTCAATCTCGACCCGCAGTGGCGCTGCTTCTTCGACGACGGCACGGTCCTCAACCTCCGGCAGAAGCCCGAGACCATGGCCGCGGACCTCGACCGCCAGTTCCCGGGCCGGAACGTCGGGGCCTCGTACCTCGGCTTCATCAACTACTCGCGCCGCATGCTCCGGCTCTCCGAGAAGGTCTTCTTCTACAAGGACCTCGGCGGCATGACCGACCTGATGCGCGAAAAGCCCCCGACCGACCCCGCCCTGCTCCGCGACGTGTTGGCCATGCGCCTCCATTCGACCGTCGGCGCCACGCTCCACAAGATGATCGACGAGCCGCACGTCCGCCAGATGTGCGAGCACTTCCTGCAGTACGTCGGATCGTCGCCCTTCCTCGCCCCCACCATCCTCACCCTCATCGCCGCCGCCCAGACCGACCACGGCTGCTGGTACCCCATGGGCGGAACGCGCGAGGTGGCCCGCAGCCTCGAACGCCTGCTCCGCGAGCGCGGGGCGACCATCATCACCGGCGCGAAGGTGGCGCGGATCCTCGACTCCGGCGGCCGCGCCTCGGGCGTCGAACTCGAGGGCGGCAAGGCCATCCGCGCCGACGCCGTCGTCTCCAACTGCGACGTCCAGCGCTCGCTCGCGGGCCTCGTGGGCGGCCCGGCGGGCGCCGCCGCGCGGAAACGCGTCGCCGGATCGGGCAGCGGCGAGGGCGAGCCGCCGACGT
>CAZDYM010000168.1:0-6020 GCA_964509325.1 uncultured Phycisphaeraceae bacterium | reverse complement strand
ATGGCGATCGAACGACCCGTCGAAACCCTTCGACTCAACACGCAGGACCTCGAGGAGCTCGTCAACGAGCTCGAGCGCGACTTTGCGGCGAGCGTGCGCGGGTCGAAGCGGTCCAGCCGGCGCTGGCGCGCCCAGCACCAGAAGATCGCCGTCACCGTCTTTGACGAGTCCGGCCAGCGCCGCACCTTCGCGATGGTGCCCCGCAACATCTCCACCGGCGGAATGGGGCTGCTCCACGGCGCGTACATGCACCCCGGCGCCGCCTGCGTCATCGCCCTCCGCGACATCCGGGGCAAGGCCGTCCAGGTCCCCGCCAGAATCGTCCGCTGCACCCACCTCCGCGGCACCGTCCACGGTATCGGCGTCCAGTTCGAGAACCGCGTCAACCCACGAGAGTTCTTCATCTGGGCCGGCAACGAGTACCTCTTCAACGCCGAACGCGTCGACCCGAAGGCGATCAAGGGCCGCCTGCTCATCATCGACGACAGCCGATCCGACCAGCGCCTGATCGCCCACCTGCTGCGCGAAACCGCCCTCGAGTTCGAGTTCGCCGGCGGCGCCGCCGAGGGTCTCGATGCCCTCAAGAGCGAGCCCTCGCTCGCGCTGATTGAGCACATCCTTCCCGACGGCGACGGTATCTCCCTCGTCTCCACCGCCCACGCCGCCGGATGCCCCACCCCCATGGTGCTCATCTCCGGCGCCGCCGAGCAGGACACCCGCTACGCCGCCATCGCCGCCGGCGCCAAGGAGATGCTCTTCAAGCCCCTCAGCGAGCCCCTGCTTCTCCGCGCCGCCGCCGAGTACCTGCTCTACCACGACATCCAGCACCGCGACACCGATCCCAACCGCGCCGCCGCCCCCGGGCTCCGCCCCGAGGACATCGAGGCATGCGTCCAGGAGATCCGCGCCCTGGGCGAACGCCTCGCCGCCCTCCTCGCCGCCGGCGCCCTCGCCTCGACCGCCGACGTGCTCGCCCGCCTCGAAGGCTTCGGCGCCGACTACGGCTTCAAGGCCCTCCGCACCCACGCCGCCGCCGCCGCCCAGGGCCTTAAACGCGGCGAGCCCTCTCCCGCCGAACTGGGCAAGGTCGTCGAAGCATGCCGGCTGGCCCGCGCCGGCTAACGCTCAACTCGCCTCTTGACACCGCGCACGCCCGCCCCGACCATCGCCCCATATGCCTTCCCCCCCTCGCCGCGCCACGCGATGATGTCCCCGGACTCCATCGAGGTCTCGACGTCCGAGCGCTTTGTTGCCGTCGTCATGGTCGACATTGTCGACTTCACCGAAATGGACAACGAGCGCCAGGCTTGGTGCCGCTTGAAGCTCGAAAGCTGGATGCACCGCGCTGCCACCTCGGAGCGCACCGGAAGCCTTTACGAAACCCAAGGCGATGGCGGCATCATGTGCTTCGACACACCCCCCGCCGCCCTCCGCGCTCTGTTCCGGCTGCTCGCCCTCATCCGCGCCGAGTGGCGCTGGCCCGGGGCGCACCCCTCGCTCCGCGCCGCCCTCACCGCCGGGTCCGTGGTCGAAGGGGCACGCCACGGCAAGGTAAAACTCAACGGCAACGCCATGAACGAGGCCGGCCGTCTCATCTCCATCGCTCAGAAGGGCCAGGTCCTTCTCAGCGCCACCGTTCATGAGGACGTACGCCACCGCGTCCTCCGCGAGCCCCGCCCCATCTCGGACCCCCACCCCGATCAGCCCCCGACCGCCAACGCCGCGCCCGTCGACTACCGCTCCCACGGCTTCTTCTGGATGGAAGGCATCCGCGGATTCACACACGTCTGGGAGGCCGCTCTCGAAGGGAACTTCACCGCTCCCCCCGAAGACAGCAAGAAGATGTTCCGCGTCCCGCTCGAAGGCCTGCCCATCGAAGCAGGGGACCAGCCAAGGCCTGAGGACGCCGTCCCCGGCGGGCTCGGATGGTACTACCTTCGCATGCTCGGGAAGCTCGGCGGCGACACCCTATGGCTCATCAAGCACCGCCACCTCGGTGCCCAGCGCGTGCTCCGCCTCGTGCCGCGCGACGTGAGCCTCGCTTTGCCGCCGCCGCCGGTGACGCGCGACGAACCAATCGAGGCATCACCTCCCAGATCGGCCCCCCAGCCGAAACCGCCCGCTGCCGCGCCTACCACGACGCCATCGCCCACCCCCGTCGAACCCAAGCCCGCCAGCCGTGGCTCCGCCGTCGGTTCCCCCGCACCCAATCCACCCGCCTCAACCCGACCCCCGCCGCCGGACTCGTTGCTCCGAGACACCGCCGCCGTTCTCGCCGCCCGCGACCGCACCGCCCTTGCCGGCGGCATCCCCGCAACCCTCAGCATCGGTGGCGTTGAGTTCGCTCTCGTCCCTGAAGGACGCTTCGAGATCCCCGGCCTCAAGAAGAACGACCCCCGAACGCTCGTCCAACTCGAGGTCCCGAGCCCCTTCTATATCAGCGTCGAGGCGTTCGAGCCCCAGCACGCGCTGCAACTCCTCGACTCACTCGCCTTCGGCTCCGCACCCGCCGCTCGACGCCCGAGCACCGACCCTCAAACTCTTAGCGCTCACCTCTCCAGCGTCCTCGACGCGCTCCAGCGCCTCTCCCGACGGACCGGCATCACACACCGTCTCCCCACCGAAGCCCAGTGGTGCTTGGCCCTCTGGTCGGGAATGCAGGAAACCCACGCGCGCCGGCTCGCCCACGCCGCCCCAAACCCACTCGGCATCCGCGTCCCCAACGGCGAATGGTGGGAGTGGACCTCCAGCCGTTACGGCCACCTCGCCCCCGAGGCCCAACGCCACGCCGCGGACCCCCAGTCCTCCGAGCTGGTCATCCGCGGCGGCACGCCCGACGATTCCGGATTCCCGCTCTCCCCCGCCTGGCTCTGGAGCCGCGCCGCCCGCCGCGCCGCCGACCTCCCCGCGCCCTTTCGCATCCGCCTCGTCCGCGACGCAATCAACGTCTCCACCGCCTCCGGCCCGCACGCCCTCTCCCTCAGGACTTCCCCCCGGCCGCCACGAGCAGCAGCGTCAGGTCCGCCGGGCTGATCCCCTCCAGACGCCCCGCCTGACCGAACGTCTCGGGCCGGAACCGCTGCAGCGCCTCCCGCGCCTCCGCGCGCAGACCCGGAATCCGCCCGTAGTCCAGACCCGCCGGGATCCGCTTGCGCTCACTCTCGAGCATCCGCTTCACCTGCGCCCGCTGCCGCTTGATGTACCCCGCGTACTGTCGCTCCGCCAGCGCCGTCACAAGCACCGACATCGGGACGCCGTCACACCCCAACGCCCCCGCGAGCATCTCCGCGGAAAAGCCGGGCCGCTTCATCACCTCCGCCAGCGGCCCATCCGCCGTCAGCGTCCGGTCGATCATCTCCTCCAGCAGCGCCAGCGCCGAACGCCGGCGCTCGAACACCCCCCAACGTTCGTCGTCCACCAGCCCCAGTTCACGCCCCATCGGCGTCAACCGGTCCGCCGCGTTGTCGCTCCGCAGGATCAGCCGGTGCTCCGCCCGGCTCGTGAACATCCGGTAAGGCTCCACCGGCGTCTTCGTCACCAGGTCGTCCATCATCACCCCCAGGTACGCCTCCTCACGACCAAGCGTCACCAGCGGCAGCCCCAGCGACCACCGCGCCGCGTTCAACCCCGCGATCAAACCCTGACCCGCCGCTTCCTCGTACCCGCTCGTCCCGTTGATCTGCCCCGCCAGGAACAGCCCGTCCACCCGCTTGGTCATCCCCGTGGCGCTGATCTGGTGCGGCCGCACCATGTCGTACTCCACCGCGTACCCGTACTGCAGAATCTCCGCGCCGCCGCACCCTTTCATCCCCCGCACCATCGCCTCCTGCACGTCCCGCGGCAGGCTCGTCGAAACCCCGTTGCAGTACACCCAGTCCGACTCGTGGCTCTCCGGTTCGAGAAACACGTGGTGCGACTCCCTCTGCCCGAAACGCACCACCTTGTCCTCGATCGACGGGCAGTACCGCGGCCCCGCCGATTCAATCTGGCCCGAGTACATCGGCGCCCGGTGCAGGTTCGCCCGGATCAGCCCGTGAATCTCCGCCGTCGTTTCCGTGATCCGGCAATCCACCTGCGCCAGCGCGGGAACAAACCCGCCCAACCCGCACGCCCCGCCGCTCAGGTCGGAGAACGCCGTCGCAGGGTCATCCCCCCACTGCGCCTCCAGCGCCTCCCACTCGATCGTCCCGCGCCGCAGCCGCGGCGGCGTGCCCGTCTTCAGCCTCCCCAACTCGAACCCCAGGTCCCGCAGCGCCCCGGAAACCCCCACCGCCGCCGCCTCGCCGATCCGACCTCCCTCGATCTTTGATTCCCCCGTGTGCATCAGCCCGCGCCTGCACCTCCCCGTGGTGAGCACCACGCCGGGCGCACGCAGCGTCCGCTCACCCCGGGGCGTGCGAACAACGACGCCGCGCACCCGCGGCGGCCCGCCCGCGCGCGCCGCCTCCACCTCGAACCGCTCCACGCTCCCCGCGATCACCGTGATGTTCGCCCTCGTCGCCAGCAGACGCCGCGTCTCCCGCGCGTACGCGTGCTTGTCGCACTGCGCCCGCGGCGAGCGCACCGCCGCGCCCTTCGACGTGTTCAGCACCTTGAACATGATCCCCGTGGCGTCGGTCGCCCGCGCCATCAGCCCCCCCAGCGCGTCGATCTCTCGCACCATCTGACCCTTGGCCAGACCGCCGATCGCCGGGTTGCACGACATCACACCGATCTTCGCGGGGTCGAGCGTCACCAACGCGACATCCCGACCCAGGTTCGCCGCGGCCCAGGCCGCCTCGATCCCGGCGTGACCACCCCCGATCACGATCACCTGGAACTCGACGCCCACACCTACCTCTCCACCGGCACAATGTCCACCACCACCGGCAGGTGGTCACTCGCATACCCCTTCGGCTTCGGCGCCGTCCGCCAGTCCTCCTCCCGTCGCAACTGCGCCGTCGCCAGCACGAACCCCGAACCCTTCACCACCTCCCGGCTCAGCCCCGGGCTCACGAGAATGTGGTCGATGTCCCGGCCGCTCGCGTGCGAGATGAAGTTCACGTCCGTCAGGTCGTGATCGCCCAACGCGTCGATCAGCCCCGCCTGCTGATACATCCGCACCGACTTCTGGTCCGGCGTCGCGTTGAAGTCCCCCAGGATCGCCACGTTCCTGTCCTGACCGTCACCCGCCAGTCGCCTGTAGAGCTCGATGATCCCCCGGCTCTCCGCCTCGCGCCAGAACCCGAACCCTCGCCCCGACTTCTGGTGCACGATCAGCAGCGTCAGCCGGTACGCCGAGCCCTTGGTCACCTCCTCCGGCACCTCGATCGTCACCCCCAGCGGCGAACGCCGCGAAACCATCGGCTTGCCCGCGTTCTCGTTGGGCTTCCCGTCGATCGTCTCGGGCTCCACGCCCTCCAGCGGCATCACCGGCCACGTCTCCGCGTGAATGATCGGGAACCGCGACAAAACCGCCTGCTCGATCCCGCGCTCCGCCCCCACGTCCACCGAGTGAACGAACCTGTACCCCATCCCCTTCAGAAACTTCTCCCGAAACTCGATCAGCGCGTCGAAACTCTCGATCTCCTGCAGCGCCACGATGTCGGCGTCGATCCGACGGATCGCCTCCGCCGCCGCACGCTGGTGCTCCTCCGGCTTGGTGTCGTCGGCGTCCTCCAAAGGCCCGCTCAACGACGGGTCGTCCCGGTCATCAAACAGGTTCTCGATGTTGTACGTGGCCAGGCGGATCGCCCCCGCCGTCCGCGGCGTGGGCTCCAGCGCCCCGATCCGCAGCGCCGGGTCGCGCTCCCGCACACCGCCTTCCCCCCTGCCCTGTCCCCCGCCCTGTCCCCCGCCCTGCCCCAGCGCGCCTCCCGAGAGCGCCGCCACCGCCGCAACCACGCACGCCGCCTTCAGTCCACGCATCGCCGGATCTCCCTGTCGTTTCAATGTCCGCCGCCCGTCCCGCCCAAGGCAACACCGCCGCAACGGGAGCACGCACAGGCCACGAGTGTAGAACAGGCCCCGATTCCACGCCT